>CAISOH010000405.1 GCA_903887005.1 uncultured Bacteroidota bacterium
GTATTAATACGGATACCTGTATTTTTCTTATCTAATCTCTAAATAAGATTTCATCATGTCAATAATTAAACGGTTATCGGACAATATAGCTCAACTGGCAACTTTCATTGAAAGGGATGAAGCTATTTTGTTTAATGACCCAAATAATTTTGCCGCTAAATTATCCGTAAAAAGCTTAAAAAGTCAACTGGACGATCTGAGGAAGCAGTTATTTATTGAAAATACGAAAAGACAAAAAGAAGTTATTAGTTTACGTTTTATTGGAGAGGAGGCAAAGTTTGGAAGCATTCCTTTGTTATCACTTGGCGGCTTAACCGATGCTTTTGCAGGTGCAATATTTGAGATGTCTAAATTCAGCCAATTTGGTAAAAGAGGTGGTAAAAAAGTAAATAAGATAGTAAAAGACAGCTTAGATTTACGATTAAATGCAATTGGAGCAGGGTCAACTATTCTATATATTTCAGCAAAAACATCCCCAGACTTATTTGGTGAAAGTCTTACACAACAGACTTTTGATAATTTTCTAGATTTTGTATCTTCCGAAAATGCCGATGCTATGATAGAAAAAATATCTGAAGTTGGCACAGCAAGTATAAAACACTATGCATCCTTTTTCAAAAGGCTTAATGAGGACAATTTGGAAATTGACATTACTGTAAATAGTCCATTTAGAGAACAGTCATTAACTTGGAATGGCAGCAGTGAAAAAATAATAAGCTTATATGCTGCACTAAGCACATTAAATGTTTCTGACCCGTCCCCGATTGAATTTGAGGGGGAAGTAATTTCGTTAAGTAAAAAAGGAACAATTGAAATCCTTTCAAACAATGGTTATAATTATCGAGCCAAATATCCAGAAGCAATGTTAGACGCCATAGTAAATTTGCATATAGGACAAATATGTAATGGTAGATTCTTAAAAACAACAGTCATCAATTCTGTTTCAGGAAAGGAAAAAATGGAATTTGATTTAATTGAAATTACACAATGACTGATCAACTTAAAAAAAACTCAATACACGAATGTGGACATGCGTTGTTTGCAAAGCTTTTTGAAGAAGATTTTGAACTAATAAGCATAACAATGACACCTGAAATACATTCAAATCAAATTGATACGGATGGCTGGAACGGAGTAGCACATATAAAACCAAGACCTAAAACAATAGCTAACCCAACTATAGAAAACAAGGATAAGTTAATAATTTCAATGTGGGGTGGGTTAGTTGCTCAAAATATTCATTTGAAAGGTCGAAGTGACTTTAAGAAAAATATAAACAAGTATATTTTTAATACGGAATTACTCGACACGACAGGCTTTACTGGTGATTGGGAAATAATAATTAAATATGCCCCTGAACAATTGCAAATTCGCAACATCCCTTATAGCGAATATAGAATTGGATTAATGAAGTTTGCGTTTGATTATTTTTTCCTTGATGAAGTTTGGAAGACAATAGAATCATTATCAGAATTAGTCCTAAGTAAGGACACATTAACACTTTCCCAGTCTGAGATCGAAGAACATTTTGAAATGATAGGATTTAATAAATTCATCAACGAAAATAGGGAATCAATTCTAAATTTAAGATATAAAAAATAAATGTTATATTTTTTAGTTATGGTATTTATGGAGGATTCAATGAAGGCAAATTTTTATTTACGCAATTATTAAATTATATCAATGAATTTTAAAATTACTTGTATTTGTGTTTTTTTGTCATTAGTGACCATGACAGTATCTAATGCTCAAGATAGCAAAATCATAAGCCTAACCATTAGCGGAGTCGGAACAACGAAAGAAGAAGCACAAAGTAATGCGATACATTATGCCATTGAACAATCATTTACCTTGTTTTTCTCTTCAAAAAAAGATGTTCTAAAAAATAATTTAATTGTTTCAATTTCAAATAAAGCAATACCCAAGATAGCTATTTTATATGACATACAATTACCTGATGGTCGGCAATTCTTGATATATAAAATTGACTTGTTAGTTGATGTGCTGTCGGAATTAGCTTTGACGGATGGAATAAAAAAGGAGGTTCAAGAGGGTTTATTGACTTTTAATATTAAAAAACAATTATTAAATGAGGAAGCAGAAACAAAATCAATTTATGAAATGATTGGAATTGTCCACGAGCTAATGCAAAAAGCATTTGATTATTCAATGCTCAGAAATGAGCCGTATTCCTTAAATACAGAAAGCAGTTACTATGCTGTACCCATTGAGGTTACTGCCAAAGCTAATAATAACATGGATATTGCTTTTGATATTTGCGTTAAATCACTTGATGCAATTGGGCTTGCAAACGAGGAATTGCAATATTACAACAAAAATAACATAGCAATTTATCCATACACTATCTGGCATAATCAAAATCCACATGAATATAACTGGGATCATCAAAAATCATACGAATTTAAATTAAGAAATGTCTTGTCCATATCAGCACTAAACCAATTAGGTTTCAATATGTGCTACTATCTCCAATCTTTCATAGTTAAATCAGATGTCAATGTAATAATAGGCGATAAGATGTACCCAGATGACATGAGCGATCAAACAAAAATTTATCCTAATATAATTAGAACATTGATAAGCAATAGTAAATACAAGTATCCAACCCTAACCACAAGATTCAATAAATTGTATTACGATAATAGATACAACACATTCTCCAGCAATTTTCATTGTATGCAATTCATTAGTTTAGGTGAAAATGTCGCTGAATTTTCTTTTGAGTATGTATATTCGCTTCAAGAATTAGAAAAAATTAAAACCATCAAAATTGAGCCATATGGTATTAAGACTCGTATAAAAAATGGCGGAGTCATTGTATATGAAAAAAATAGTCACGGGTTAGTGGTATCTCTTTCAACTATTAAAAATAAAATTGACATTGAAGTTGCAAATAATTGTTTGATGAATTTGTCATACAACGGATATAGTGATTGGCGTTTACCAACTATAAATGAGTTAAAAGCCATTGATTCAAATCTAAATGGGAAAATTTCATTAATCCATGGGGAAGTATTCAGTTCCACTACAACTTCTAATCCATGGAAAGATTCAAGATTAAAAAGTGGCCCGAAAGGCGCTTATAGATATTATTATTATTTCACCAGTCATGAAGCCAGCTTCAATAATTCACCGAGTGCAGTGTATAATTTATTACTTGTCAGAACATTTTAAATGAACAAAATAACCTACCAATTTGAAGGGTGGTGGCAGAAAAGGTGGCAGATTTTTAGTTAAAGAGTGAAAAGAATAGAACATGATGGAACAATGTAATCTTTATCAAACCCTTTCCCGTTTTCACTCCTGTTCGATAGTGGTTAATCGTATATTATATTTAGTAGTCCGTGTGCTCCCACCAAGACAGACAAGGGTTTCAGCGGTTTTAGCCTCTGAAACCCTTTTTCATTTGCGCATAATTTGCGCATAAATCTGAAAAATAATTTGGAAGAGCTGATGGGGATCAAGCTTAGAAGTTGGGGGGA
>CAISOH010000406.1 GCA_903887005.1 uncultured Bacteroidota bacterium
TTACAAAAATCACTGAACCAATAAGGCCAGGAAGAAAATTTAAACGAAATCCTCGATACAAAAGAAAATACTATATGAATTACAAGCCTGTTTAAATCCTTAAGTCAATGACATTGCTTCTCACGGGTAAAACAGTGCAATAAACATCTCTCGCAAAGGCGCAAAGACGCAAAGTATAATTATTTGATTGTTAGTAAATTATATAAAAGTCAAGACCGCAAAGTCCTCAATTAATATATGCACTAATCTACCCCGATTACAGTATAGCTGTTTTTAGGAGACCACTCCCAGCCTCTCTGAAGGAGAACTCCCCTGGAATATGTAAGGGCATGGATGAAGCTAACCGGAGCGGCTTTTATCCCAGGTCTATCTCCGTATTATCGCCTATGTTCAGGCTTTGGCTAAGGCCGCGCACATAAGCATCATTGCCAATAATGGAAGAATTCAGTACCACTTGTTGCAGTTCGGCATATGAACCAATGATGGAGTCCTTAATTATGGATGATTCCATCTTGGTATATTCACCTATAGTAACATTAGGCCCTATAATACAATGCCTGATTTTGCAGCCCTCGGCTATATTAACCGGGGGGATAATAACCGTAGTATCATAATCGTAAGCTAATGGCTGCTTTTTGGGATTTACGTCCTCCATTTGCTTGAGCAGGATGGCGTTGGTGGAGAGCAGGGATTCTTTTTTACCGCAGTCGAACCAGTTATTGACCCTGAAAGCATGTAGCGTGATGCCATCCTCGATCATGTGCTGGAGCGCATTGGTAAAATGGTATTCTCCATTCTCGTCTGCGGCTTTTTTGAGATTTTTGTCAAGAGCGGCATACATTTCTGTCGTCTCTTTTATATAATAGATGCCCACCATAGCCATATTCGACTTAGGTATCAGTGGCTTCTCTACCATCCGGATCACAACGTCTTTATCATTAAGTTCCGCCACGCCAAAACCGCGCGGGTCATCCACCTTGCGTACCCCTATCTGTGAAACATTGCTGTTGATGATCTCTTTTACATTATAATCACAAACGGTATCGCCCAATACGATCATTACCTCCTCATTTTGCACAGCCTCGCGTGTCAGCCATATAGCATGGCCGGTACCGCGCCGGTCATTTTGAGTCACAAAAGTGTACTTCAGGTGTGGATAGGTCTTCTCCACATACCTTTGTATTTTTTCACCTAAATAGCCGATAACGAATACGAATTCAGTAACACCGGCATTTATTAACTGGTCAACAATGACGCCCAATATAGTTTTACCTGCAATTGGTATCAATGCCTTTGGCTGCGTATATGTTAGCGGGCGTAGTTTGGTGCCTGCGCCGGCAACCGGGATGATAGCTTTCACAATTAGTGAATTAAGCCGCAAATGTACTATTTAATGTGGAATGTGGTAATAAGGGAAAGAGAAATCAGTAGTTGTAAGATGTGTTTATTTTTTGTTCCCGGCATCATTGCAGCTATCAGGCTTCAGTTGCAATAGCACCCTTCAGCAGCTGGATTTCTAAAAGCAAATCACCACAGATTTAATTTTAAGATAACAATACCAATGTAATTTACATGCCCTGAGTGAAGGCTGAAAACAACCATTAATCCCTTGTTGCCAAAGGTTCTGTAGCGTTATTTGTCATCTTCACTAAGTCATATAATAATTTAAAATACCGTTTTTTAACGGTAATATTCCATTTGTGCATGAAGTACTTTTGATTAAACTAAAGAAACATTTTATGAAAAATCAAGAAAAGCCACAGTCTTCAGGCGCATCGGGCGAACCAGACTCGCCAATTATTGAAATTGAAAATTTGTGTTCAGAAGGAGATTCCATTTGTACCTATGGATGGCAAACATATTCTAAGGGAACAGGAATAGGTATAAGCGATAACAAAAGGAATAGCGGCGCCGATGAATGGATTAAATATGGGTTTGATTGTTGATATTGATAGTTTTACGTAGCGATTATTAGACCGTTGTTCCCGCCCCGCCATGGTTTAAGTTGTCTTCAGACTGAAATCCACCAATAGAACGAAGGTCTCAGACCGGCAAATTCAATACTTAGCCAAAATAAAATTCCGATCCCGTTAGAATCATTTCCCGTTTGCTCCAAGCCCTATAATATTGGTATGTTTAATTGCAAAGCCAATAGCTGATTTTACAAAATCATTCAACGTGACATTCGTTTTCAATGCAACAAATGCAGTCTCCCTGTGCAACTGCGGAGAAACCCGCACATTAAAACTGCCTTTGTAAGTTTTTTCCGGTGTTTTATTCAATTCTTTACAGGTTTCCAGGTAATCTTCAATAGCTTCTTTAAATGACTTTTTCAATTCTTTTACTGATTGCCCTTCAAAAGTTACCAGGTCATTTATCCCTAAGATTTTCCCATAAAAGACCTCATCTTCTGAGCTGAAATGCACAGTAGCGTAATAATCTTTATGCTGAATAATATCATTCATATATTTTTCCTTTTTCTTTTAAATGTTCTATGATTTCTTTTATAGCGTATGCCTTCAGAATATTACCGGGATGAGGCTTATGTAGGCTAATAATATTAACTGCTTATCCCCTTCGCTCCTTTTTGAAGAACGTAAGCTAAGCTAACATTCAGGGCTCGCAGAAGCAATTAGAGCGTAGATACTGCGGTGATTCGATGCTAAGCGTAGGCATAAAACAAACGTGAATAATTACCCCAAA
>CAISOH010000407.1 GCA_903887005.1 uncultured Bacteroidota bacterium
TCAGGCTGTGTAATAATGAAACTATCCGTTGCAACGCATTGTGTGGAGATGTCTTTTACCTGTAGTGTGTAAGAACCGGAAGGCAGATTATTAATTACTGATGAAGTCTCGCCTTTCGACCAGGTATATTGATAAGGGCCGGTACCTCCGCTGGTATTAATTGCAATGTTGCCATCGTTACTGCCATAACAGGTCACTTGTGAAATATTACCGGTAATAAAGAGTTTTGACACAGTTAATGGGAAGGTGGTTGAATTTATGCAGCCATAAGTATTGGGTGCAACCGTATAAGTTATCATTGTTGTTCCGACAGACATCGCAATTATCATTCCTGATATGCTGTCAATACTTGCTACGGCTGACTTAGTGCTGCTCCATTTGCCCCCGGGAACTGTTTCGGATAATTTAAAGGCAGCACCTTTACAAACTCCCGAAAGCCCGGTAATTGTTCCGGCATCCGGTAATGGATTGACCATTATTGCCTTTGTTGCCGTATTGGAACCACAGGAATTTGTAACCGTATAGCTGATTGTACAGGTACCAGCCGTTATCCCGGTAACACTACTTCCTGACACAGCCACTATCGTATTGCTGCTGCTCCAAACGCCACCTGAAACAGCATCTGATAATGTAATGGATGCGCCTGTACATACACCCTGAGGCCCGGTAATAACTCCGGCATCCGGTAACTGCATAACTGTTATGGTTTTAGTTGCCGTATCAGAACCACAAACATTCGTAACTATATAACTGATTGTACTCTTACCAGGTGTTATCCCTGTAACAACAACACTTCCGGAAACAGCCACATTAGAATTACTACTGCTCCATACACCTCCTGTTACAATATCTGATAAGTTAATTGACGCTCCGGCACATACACCTGAAGGTCCTGTAATTACTCCGGCATCCGGTAAAGGGATAACAGTGATAACTGTAGTTGCTGCAACATCCCCACAGGTATTTGTAACCGTATAACTGATTGTACACATACCTGGTGTTATACCGGTAACAACCCTGCCGGAAACAGCCACTATAGTACTACTGCTGCTCCAAACACCGCCTGTTACAATATCTGATAATGTAATTGATGCTCCAACGCATACATCGGGCGGCCCGGTAATACCGCCTGCTCCGGAAGGTTTTGCGACTAAAACCGTATGTGTGGCAATGGCTGTACCACACATATTTGTAACCGTATAACTGATGGTTGCAGACCCTGTCGCTAAACCTGTAACTACGCCACCCGCCACGGTTGCAACGCCGGTATTGCTGCTGCTCCATACGCCACCTGTCGCAGCATCGGATAGTATTATTGCGGATCCCACACAAACGTTCGACGGCCCTGTAATTGTTCCGGCATTTGGTATTGCTAACACAGTTATGGTCTTAGTAACGGTTGTCGTTCCATATAGATTTGTTACTGCATAGGAAATAATATCATTACCGGCGGAAACCCCGGTAACTATTCCAGTGCCGGAACCTACTGTAGCTATGGCAGTATTGCTACTGCTCCAGGTGCCTCCTGGTGTTGCATCGGATAATGAAATTGTCGCTCCGATACAAACGGAATCGGGGCCTGTTATAGGGCCAACAATAGGAGTTACGCTAATTTCCCTGATACGGTTATTACCCCAATCACCAATATAAATATTCCCGGAACCATCAACAGCCACTCCTCCAGGATGATTTATATTCGCAATGGTTGCGGGGCCGCCGTCTCCGCTAAATCCGGCAATTCCTGTTCCTGCAAAAGTAGTAATGATACCGGCCGGATCAACTTTACGGATCCTGCTATTATTCCCGTCAGAAATATAAATATTTCCCGAAGCATCAGAGGCAACGTCAATAGCCACATTAATTTGGGCCGCTGTTGCCGGGCCGCCATCCCCCAAACCTGAAGAGCCGCCTCCTGCAAATGTTGTAATTATTCCCGATGTAATTTTTCGTACACGGTTGTTATGGCCGTCAGCAATATAAATATCCCCTGAAACATCTGCATACACACCGTAAGGATCATCTAACCGGGCGGCAATTGCCGGGCCGCCATCGCCGGTGGCGCCAATTATTCCAGTTCCGGCGATTGTAGTAATAACTCCTGTAGGATCGACTTGGCGGATCCGGTGGTTACTATAATCAGCAATATAAAGGTTGCCGGCAGCATCTAAAGAAATACCAGCCGGACGGTTTATCATAGCTAATGTCGCCGGCCCGCCATCACCGCCATACCCCGGAGTTCCTGTTCCGGCAATTGTTGTAATGATTCCTGATGTGTTGATTTTTCGGATACGATTGTTATTATTATCACCGATGTAAATATTCCCGGCAGCATCAAGGGCAACACCAATCGGCATATTTAATTCGGTTGCGGTTGCCGATACACCATCCCCGCTAAAACCCGGAGTTCCATTTCCGGCTACGGTAGTAATAATCCCCAAAGAATTAATCATCCGGACCCGGCTGTTTGAATAGTCTGCAAAAAAAATATTCCCTGAACCATCTGATTTTATTCCCCAGGGTTGATTCAGGTTAGCGACTATTGCGGCACCGCCATCTCCATAATACCCTGGTGTTCCTGTACCGGCAATGGTATTAATAATCTGAGACTGGCACACAGAATTTATACATAAAAGCAACAATAATAATGTTGTTCTGCTGATTGCCCTGAAATGGTGTAGGATAGGCATAAATCAAGGTTTAAAAGATTGTCAAATACACTATTATACGTTTAAATTCTTTATGAATTATTTCTAAAAATACTAATAAAAATCAATAGTAGTTTCACCTTTTAATCAACAAAGCACCTGTAAATACATTTTTTCCAACAGGGGTATTTAGTTTTACAAGATAAAAGTAAGTTCCGTCAGGTAACAATTCTCCTTTGCTTCCTCTGCCAGTCCAATCATTATTGTAACCGTTCTTCTCATAGAGCATACTACCCCATTTATCAAAGATCTGCACCGTATTTTTTGAGTAATTTTGTATGCCTTCTATTAACCAGACATCGTTTATACCGTCGCCATTGGGTGTAATTACATCATGTATAATAACGTCAACACAGCTATCTTCTTCAACAATTACAGAAAGACTTTTTTTACAATTATTTTTATCAGTAACAACTATTGTATATGCGCCTGCTAATAAACCTGTGACATTATTGGTCGTTGCATTATTTGACCATAAGTATTGGTAGGGGGCCGTACCTCCAGCGACTAAGACGCTAACGTTTCCATTTCCCGTATTGCAGGTATCGTTTTTAGCATTGGCGGTAACCAGCAACGAATCAGATTGCTTTACTATGAAACTATCCAATGCAATGCATTGTGTGAAGATGTCTTTTACCTGCAGTGTGTAGGAACCGGAAGGCAAATTATTTATTACCGATGAAGAATCACCCTTCGGCCATGCATATTGGTAATGGCCAGTCCCACCACTTACGGTAGCGGTAATACTACCATTATTGCTGCCATAACACGTTACTTGTGAAATATTACCGGCAATCAACAGTTTAGATATCGTTAATGGGAATGTTGTTGAATTAATACAGCCATTGCCATTGGGCGCTGTTGAATACGTTATTGTTGTTGTTCCTTCTGACAACGCATTTATCATTCCTGACACACTGTCAACACCTACTACATTTACATTACCACTACTCCATTTTCCTCCGGGAACAGTTTCAGATAATTTGAAGGTCGCGCCTTTACATGCTATGGAAAGCCCCGTAATTATTCCGGCATCCGGTAATGGGTTTACTGTTATGATTTTAGTTGCGGCAACAGTACCACAACTATTTGTAACTGTATAACTGATTGTACACGTACCAGCTGTTATACCGGTAACACCACCACCGGCAACAGCAACTATAGAATTGCTGCTGCTCCATACACCTCCGGTAACAGCATCTGATAATGTAATGGATGTGCCGGCACAGACACCCGGAGGCCCGGTAATTGTTCCTGCATCGGGTAATTGATTAACCGTTATGGTTTTGGTTGCAGTATCAGAACCGCAGGTATTTGTAACTATATAACTGATTATACTCGTACCGGGTGTTATCCCGTCAACATCAACACTTCCGGAAACAGCCACATTAGAATTACTGCTGCTCCATACACCGCCTGTGACAATATCTGATAATGTAATTGATGATCCGGCACATACACTTGAAGGCCCAGAAATTGCTCCTGCATCGGGCAATGGCATAGCAGTGATTATTTTTATTGCAGTAGCGGAGCATACACTTTTCGTAACTGTATATTTAATAGTATCATTACCGGCAGATATTCCGGTTACCATACCTGTCCCGGTTATAGCCACCAGCCCCTTGCTGCTGCTCCATATGCCACCTGCTATATTGTCCGATAAAGTGATTGAAGCGCCAACACATACAACTGACGGCCCTGATATAATGCCTGCATCAGGAGATTTTATGACTAATACTGTATGTGTCGCAGTAGCTGTACCACACGAAGTAACTGTATAACTAATGGTGGAAGACCCTGAGGATATCCCCGTAACTACACCACCAGACACAGTTGCCACGCCTGTATTGCTACTGCTCCATATGCCGCCGGTGATGGCATCTGATAGTGTTATTGCAGATCCCACACAAATGTCCGAAGGTCCGGTAATCGTGCCGGCATTTGGCAATGAATCAATTGTGATTATTTTAGTAGCAGTTGTTATTCCGCAAACATTGGTTACAGAATAACTAATCGTACCCGTACCGGCTGATAATCCTGTTACTATTCCAGCGGTACTAACTTTAGCAATAGCAGTATTACTGCTGCTCCATGTTCCGCCGGCAACAGTATCGGTTAAGGCTATGGTTGAGCCAATGCATACATTTGAGGCCCCGGTAATTGTACTGGAAAAAGATATCTTTCCTGTCCATATTTGATATACTTCGCAAGGAGTAATGTCTCTATCCCAAACCCCTACATCATCTAAGCTGCCTACCCAGCTATATGTATAAGCAGGAGACAAAAAAAGTGCCCCCATACCATGGATGGGACTTGTTGCAGTACTAAAAGAAGGAATAGGAGATTTTATAGTTGAAACGGTTATTATTCCATCTAAATAAACTTTTACGCCAGAGGAACCTCCAATGCCGGAATAGGTGACAACAATAAGGTGCCAGAATGAGTCAGGAGTGTAGCGGGTTACCACTAACCCGTTAGTATATTCCAATCCAATTATCGTATCATTCGTAATGAATCCAAATCGTTGTCCAAAAGCTGAATTGTTTCCATTTGCGAATAATTCTCTGTAACCTCCGGGATATGGCAAAACGCTTTTAAAAAAAACGGAAATGCTTCGTGCTGCATTCCCTACCGGGAAATTATTTACAGGGACGTCAATACCCGATGCCCCGTTTCCTACATAACATCTAAGTGCTGCGCCAAATCTGTCTGTTCCATAAGAAACACCCCCATACGGCACTCCGTTATTTGCAAAACCACTTGAATCATTGGCATTATTGTTAAACGGATACCAGGCTTTAAGACCACTCAATGAAATATAAGGTGGAATTTGTGCAAAGGAATTGATGCTGATCATTGCAACCAGAAGGAATAGGATAGTTTTTTTCATACACTTGGTATTAAAGTAATAATAATATTATTGCCCGGAATTATAGTGTTGCAATAATTGCAAAGCTTCGACAATAATCAAGATATAGGTTCCTTTTCATGGAGAAACTTTTTACTAAGTTAGCTGTATAAACTAATAATCCATAAGTTTTTGAAAATTATTATTTAAATGATTTTTAAAAATAACGGTGTATGATAAGTTTCGATTTATCGTTATCATCGGTGCAATGAGTTTTTTTAAAAGAAAAAATGCATCAGCAAAACTCATGCTATCCCGGATTCCAAAAACAAGCCAGTTTATGGCTCCTGATACTTAGGTTTTTAGAAAATGGCCGCTCCTGCCGGGCAAATAAACAATATTTATTTACAATAATCTGTCTATACTTTCTAAACCCCTTAACTTTTTAACCAGTTAACCAATTAACCATAACCCCCTTTCAGCAATAAACCCTTACCTTTGCACATCAAAATAATTCTTTTACTAAAGTAATGGCAAAGCAATCCGAGAAAAAATGTTCTTTTTGCGATCGCGGGGAAAGTGATGTAAATATCCTTTTCACCGGCATAAAGGGTAATATTTGCGATCAATGTATAGAAAACGCACATTCATTGCTTATAGAGGCCACAGGCGAAAAAGCGAAAAAAGAAGAGGCTAAGCCCGTGCTTCAAAAGAATAAGAATTACAAACCACGCGAAATAAAAGCATTCCTTGATCAATATGTAATTGGCCAGAACGATGCTAAAAAAGTATTGTCGGTGGCCATTTATAACCATTACAAGCGCCTGACAATGCCGCCGCAGGATGATGTGGAGATTGAGAAATCGAACATCATGATGGTGGGGGAAACAGGCACGGGTAAAACCCTGCTTGCAAAAACCATTGCCCGTTTGCTGCAGGTTCCTTTTGCTATCGTTGACGCAACGGTATTTACTGAGGCGGGTTATGTAGGCGAAGATGTGGAAAGCATTTTGTCGCGCCTGCTGCAGGCCAGCAACTTTGATGTGACGGCCGCGGAGCGCGGTATTGTATATATTGACGAATTAGATAAAATAGGCAGGAAAAGTGATAATCCTTCTATTACCCGCGATGTAAGCGGAGAGGGTGTGCAGCAGGCTTTGCTGAAATTGCTGGAAGGTTCTGAAGTGCTGGTGCCCCCGCAGGGCGGGCGAAAGCACCCGGAACAGAAAATGATAAAGGTGAATACCCAGAATATACTGTTTATCTGCGGCGGTGCATTTGAAGGTATTGACAAAATGATAGCCCGCCGGATACAGACTACTGCTATTGGCTATAACGCTATCAAAGCTACCAAAGACCTCGACAGGGCAAATCTCCTGCAATACGTAAATGCACAGGACCTCCGTACTTTTGGCCTTATTCCCGAATTGCTGGGAAGGTTGCCGGTTGTTACCTATCTGAATCCGCTGGATGAGGAGTCGCTTAAACGGATACTCACGGAACCTAAAAACGCATTGGTAAAGCAATACACCCGGCTATTTGAATTTGAAGGAATAAAGCTGACAGTAGAAGATGGCGCACTCGACTACATGGTGCAAAAAGCCATTCAATACAAGCTGGGCGGTCGTGGGCTCCGGGCTATCTGTGAAATGATATTGACAGACGCTATGTTCGATCTTCCATCTGAAAAACATGATGGTACTTTCCACCTTACACTGGAATATGCCAGGCAGATGGTAGAACACGCAAAACTGGAGCTTATGAAGGCGGCGTAAAAGCGCAACATCCTCTCCTGTGAAGGGTTTTGAGGAATGAATTATGTGCAAAATGCTACACTTTTGACTTTTAATTTTTAACTTTTAACTTACCATGGAAGATCTTATAGCGCAATTAAAAGAAAAAGCAGCACTTACGGACGAGCAGGCACTGAAAGCTATACAAATAATGAAAGATTATATTGTGGGCAAAGTGCCTCCGATGTTTAGTAGCTTCGTAGATCAGTTTTTCGCCGGTAAAATGACCACCGGAGAAGATGACCCACTGCTGTAGTCTCTTCTAAGAAACGCGGGGTGGGAATGAAACCGGACCTATCCAACAACTCACTTTTGAGTTTTGACTTAGATTTTGTATTTCAAAATAAAATGTTGCTTTTCCTTAAAATCTTTCTTAAAGAACAATAAACCTATATCATATAAATCTATGCTCATCAGTACTTCAGGATGATTGCAGATACGATTCCATTCATTGCTATATAAGACTGTTTTATGGATATTTAATACAAAGACAGCAGTATCATTTTTCGGCGTGCTAAAGTGTTTATTTGCCAGCGATGCCCATAGCATAGGTTCTTTTGGTGGCAGTATTATTACATCACAATCTTTCACGTTATCGCTCTGCTCTGCAGGCAACCACCGTATGTTTTTGTAATTGTAATACTGTATTATTCGGTTGAGCAGCTTAGTATATTGTAGCGGCAGGCCAGGAAATTCAATTTGATTATTGATTGAAATTTTTTTTCTATCCTGTACTATATCCTCAATAAATGAATACACAAAAGGAGAGTGCGTACCATGCCGGCCCTTAGCCTTACTTCGGTATTTTAGGTATTCTATAAAAGCATGTATTGTCAATTCGTATTCAAAGATTAAAGACTACCTATTAATTAATTAACATTTTAGCTCTTTAACGAATTAACTCTATTAAAGCTCCAATCGTTCATACTTCTGAAAAGTGAAGGCATATTTATGTTTTTCGTTTGCTTCATGGTTTTCTTCCCATACCAGTTTCCAATGGGAGTGGTCTATAGCAGGGAAAAATGCATCCGCATCCGGTATATTTGCATGTACACGTGTAATATACATTCGGTCTGCAAGCTCCAGTGTCGTTTCAAATACTTTTCCGCCTCCAATAATAAAACCTTCTTCAAAGTTTTCATTTTGCAGGTGTTCTATTGCGGCATTTATATCGTCATACAATAATACTCCTTCCGGAACAACCAACTCCTTTTTACCCGATAACACGATATTCAGCCTGCCCGGAAGCTCTTTGCCAAGTGATTCAAAGGTTTTCCGTCCCATTATCACAGGCTTGCCCAGGGTAGTGCGTTTAAAAAACTTCATGTCTTCAGGTAAATTCCAAGGCAAAGAATTATTCCTGCCGATTGCATTATTTTCAGAAACCGCTACAATAAAGGAAAGTATCATATAATTAAGTCAAAAGTTAAAAGTAACAAGCTAAAAGTCTAAATTCCTGTAGTATAAAGGTAGGTAATACAAGTATAACCACAATGGCTTTTTGCAGATTTGCGCACTTTGGGCTTCTCACTTTTGACCTTTGCCTTTACACAGCTACCGGCGCTTTAATTGCGGGATGATATTGGTAGTTCTCGAGTATGAAATCTTCGTACCTGAATGAAAACAGGTCTTTTACATCAGGGTTTATTTTCATAGCAGGTAAAGGATAAGGCTGCCGTGTTAACTGTAATTTTGCCTGTTCCACATGATTGTTGTATAAGTGTACATCACCGAATGTATGAATGAAATCACCTGCTTCCAGTCCGCATACCTGTGCCATCATCATGGTAAGCAAGGCATAAGAGGCTATGTTAAAAGGTACCCCGAGAAACACATCTGCACTGCGCTGGTAAAGCTGGCATGAAAGCCTGCCGTTAGCCACATAAAACTGGAATAGTGCATGGCAAGGGTTAAGCCCCATCTTTGAGAGATCGGCGACATTCCATGCGCTAATTATCATCCGGCGGCTGTCCGGGTTTGTTTTTATTTGTTGCAGCACATCCTTTACCTGGTCGTAAGTTTTCCCGTCAGCGCCTGTCCAGCTCCGCCATTGATGGCCATATATGGGGCCCAGGTCTCCGTTTTTATCCGCCCATTCATCCCATATCCTAACGCCATGTTCTTTGAGATATGCAATATTGGTATCCCCCTTCAGAAACCAAAGCAATTCATAGATAATTGATTTTAAATGAAGCTTTTTGGTGGTAACCAAAGGAAATCCCTTTTGTAAATCAAACCGCATCTGGTAACCAAAACAACTGGTAGTGCCGGTGCCGGTACGGTCGGTTTTTTTTACGCCTGTATCTGTTATATGCCGGAGGAGTTCTAAATATGCTTGCATTTATTCTAATTCAAAATTCAAAATTAAAAAGATAAAAAGATAAAAAGATAAAAAGAAAGAGAAATCCCTCAAAACAGTTATTCACAGCAAAACTTTTTTACTTTTGAATTTTTACTTTTGAATTTTTCATCAATGAGCACATTGTCAATTGTCATTCCCGCATACAATGAAGGACCTACCATTCATCGTATTTTGAATAAAGTAAAGGCGGTGGTATTAAATGAAGGCATGAAAAAAGAAGTGATTATCGTAAATGATTGCTCTAAAGATAATACGGAAGAAGCTATACTTGCCTACCGGGATGCGAATCCCGAATTGCCTATTACTTATTACAAGAACGCTGTAAACCAGGGAAAAGGCGCAGCGCTGCATACCGGTATTGAAAAAGCAACAGGCGATTATGTCATTATCCAGGATGCTGATCTTGAATACGATCCCGAAGAGTATAATATGCTGCTGAAACCGTTGTTAAGCGGTTTTGCAGATGTTGTTTACGGTTCCCGGTTTATTGGCGGCAAGCCGCACCGCATATTGTTTTTCTGGCATTCCATAGGAAATAAGTGGCTCACATTGGCTTCCAACATGTTTACAAACCTGAATCTTACTGATATGGAGACCTGTTATAAGGTCTTTCGCCGCGAGATAATACAGGGAATAAAATTGGAGGAAAAACGCTTTGGTTTTGAACCCGAAGTGACTGCCAAAATATCCCGTATCCCTAAAATACGTGTTTACGAAGTAGGTATCTCTTATTACGGGCGTACTTATGAAGAAGGGAAAAAAATAGGGATGAAGGACGGTTTCCGGGCAATATACTGCATCATTAAGTATAATGTCTTTAAGAAATAAACGGGAAGCTTCAATTCATAATGGCACCGTTAAGAAACGATGACCTAATTTTTGAATTTTTACTTTTGAATTTGCAAATATGCCAGTCATTTTACCTGTAAAAGGAATTTCACCACAGATCCCTGAAAGTTGTTTTATAGCGCCAAACGCCACCATTGTAGGCGATGTGGTAATAGGCGCTGATTGCAGTATCTGGTTCAACGCAGTGGTCCGGGGCGATGTAAATAGTATTCGTATTGGCAACAAGGTGAATATTCAGGATGGAGCATGCATCCATTGCACTTACGAAAAAACGAAAGTTTTTATTGGGAATAATGTATCCATCGGGCATAATGCCTTAGTGCACGGATGCACTGTTGGTGATAATGTATTGATAGGTATGGGAGCCATTGTTATGGACAATGTGATCATAGGAGAGAACAGTATTATTGCAGCGGGAGCTGTAGTACTTGAAGGTACGCAAGTGCCTGCTGGCAGCATCTTTGCCGGTGTCCCTGCAAAAAAAGTAAAAGAAATCAGCCCTGCATTATTGAAAGGCGAAGTAGAGCGTATAGCCAACAATTACCTGATGTATAGCTCGTGGTTTAAACCCGCTCCCTGACTGAGCTTTTCCTTAGCAGTAATAGCGCAAACTACCCTGCTATTTTTATTAGCATTATTGCATTAGATAAAAATTTATTCGTTAAAGTTATTGTTTTTTAAAAAAGGCTACTATATTTGTCTTCTAAATAAAAAAACACACTCTGTATGAAAAAACTGATCCTCGCTTTATTAGCAATGGGTACTATAGCAACAGCCAATGCACAAGAGCCTAAAAGTATTTTGCTGTATGGCGATGCTACCCTGTACACAAACAGGGATAATGCTCTTTTTAAAACCACTAATTGGGATGCCAACATTGGTATTGGTTATCAGTTTAACCATAACTGGACTTTAGGCTTGAAAGTGATGTGGGGCCAGAATGCTACAAAAGACAGCGCAGGCGTAAAGAATACTGATAATTTATATTCAGTAGGCCCTTTCGCACGCTATTCTCATTATATACGTAAAAGCGAAACTTTCTTCTGGTATTCCCAATTGGATTTTGATTACCAGGGTGGTTATCATACAAGTGGCGGCGATCCTGCTACCAACAAACATACAGGTGTTTACGTAGGTTTATATCCTGCTTTAGGAATTAATGTTGGCCGTGGACTTTGTTTGAATTTTGCAATTGGCGGTATTAACTATGCTACTGATAAAATACAGAGCGCTACAAACAGCACTAACACTTTCAACTTTACATTTGGTCACCAGGCTAATATAGGCCTCAGCAAAAACTTCAATTGCGGTCACAAGATGCACAGCCATCATGAGCCAGGTGATGAAGTTCATCGCAGGAAAGCAGATAAAATGGAGGACGAAGATGATGCAGCTCCAAAACCAAAAAGGAAAGAAAGAAACAGAGATGATGATGAGTGATAACAACTTATCTGAAACATATTCAAACGTCCCGCAAACTGCGGGACGTTTGTTTTTATTGCCCTACTTGAACTCCTGTGAGCATATCTTACAAAAAACCTTTTCATTTTTTAAATAAACGGAAGTAATATTATACAAAATTTACCGTTAGTTTCTTAGCTTACCTCTATAATGAAGATATACTTTTCAGTTGTTTTTTCGTTGCTTACACTCACAGCATGGTCGCAGCAGGATTCTGCTGCTAAGAATCTGCCTTTTAAAAACGCTACTTATCAGCGCCATATGACAATAGCCACAGTATCCCTGGGGTTTATTGATTTTTACAGGCAATATTATTCAGTTCCGAAAGGTTTTGAAAAAAACAATACTTCCGGCTATTCATTGGTTTACGGAAAGCTCGAATATGGTTTAAGCAATACCGTTAGCCTTGCCGCCACCTTCGGTTATGATGCCTTTACCTATAACTTCAGCCAGCTTTATACAGGCTATAATGGCATTATTAAACGTAACCAAACTGATCACCTGAGAGCATTCAGTGGCGGAGTCACGGCTTTTTATCATTTAGGGAGGGTAATACAATCAAAACGTTTAGACCCATTTATCGGGATTGGCGTCTCGTTGAATAATATCCGGCATAGCGCTTACCCCCAGGGCGATAGTACAATGATAAAATCAGAGCATAAAACTACTCCTTATCTAAAAGCCGGGGCCAGGTATTATATCTCCAGCAAATTCAGTTTGTTCGGCGATGCAGGGTATGATCAGCAGAGCATATTCAGCATCGGGGCTTCCTGCAGGTTATTTTCAAAGGAAGGTACGAAATAAACGTAATTTTATTCCGATGGGCGTTGCCCATCGCTAACATATTCCGCCCCTTCAGGGCTTAGCGGTGTTATTTTCATTTAACCGATGGGCGTTGCCCATCGCTATGTGTGTCAGGCATGGATATGCGCTATAGGGTGAAAGTCCCGAATACGCTTTACAGTAGGGAGTATTAGCCAAGAGCAAGGGTGTCGTTGGCGACTGCGAATCTGAAAGAAGCTGGCGGCAAACGTTCGGGCCAACGAA
>CAISOH010000408.1 GCA_903887005.1 uncultured Bacteroidota bacterium
GATGATAAATGAATTCTCCTATACCCCATATTCTATTGCAAAACATAAAAATACTATATATTTATATTTGCAGTGGAAGTTATTTTGAAACTTTTCCTAAGCTCCTATAATATATAAATTTTCTTCCTCGTCAATTGTTATGCAAACCTCTTCCCCACTGCCACCCCTGCACATGAGAATCTTTTGCAGCAAATATGCCACACCATAAAACAAAAATATAAGTACATTTTTCATTCGCAACCCATAAGTATATGTAAATATAATAATTTGAAAATGAAATGCTGTTTTTTTCTAAAAGAAATACTTTTACAATGCCAGCCATTAAATATCTCCTTTATCCGTAATAGTATGCGGCACTTATTGATAACATAAAGAATTTGGCGTAAAAGGATGAAAATTGTTGTACTTTTCACCCAAATTACCATTATTCCAACTACTCAAAATATAACCCAAAGCATTGTACTTGGCACTCATCGCCCGGACTTGTTGCATGAAGAAACGCTTGCGGACTTATTCCGCATGTCGGCGCAAAAACATGCATCAAAAACAGCATTGATATTTGGGGATAACTCGCTTACATATGCCGAATTAGACAGGTGGAGTGATGCCATGGCTGATTACCTTTCCCAAAGAGGCATTAAACCGGGTGATTCCGTTGGGCTGTGGTGGCCGCGTGGCATGGAATTGCATATTGCAGTGCTGGGTATTGTAAAAGCGGGGGCGGCATACGTACCATTAGACAGGGAAATGCCAGCCGAGCGTGTGGAAGCAGTGCTCACTGAAGTGGGCGCCAAAGGATACATCAGCCAGGATAAAATAAATATTGATTGCCCGGTTTTTAAAGTGGTACCGCAACCAAAACCGGATGAAATAATATTCATACCACCCACTGCAAAACCGGATGACTGGGCTTATGTACTTTATACATCAGGCAGTACAGGCAAACCTAAAGGGATACCAATTGCCCACAGGCAGATATGCCATTTGATCCGCGCAGAGCAAACAGTTCTGGAAATACATACCAGCGACCGTGTTTACCAGGGCTTTTCCGTATCGTTCGATATGTGGTGCGAAGAAACCTGGATCAGTTACTTCGCCGGAGCTTCGGTATGGGTGGCCGATGCCGCTACCGCAAAATCTATAGATGAGCTTCATGAAGTACTAAGGAAAAACCGCATCAGCGTATTACATGCCGTACCCAGCTTACTGGCAGTAATGGAGGAGGATGTACCTGGCCTGAGGATCGTAAACGCCGGAGGAGAAGCCTGCACTTCGCAGGTATTATCGCGATGGTCAACACCCTCCCGCAAATTTTATAATAGTTACGGGCCTACAGAAACTACTGTTACCTCTACGCTTATTGCATTAAAACCCGGAGACCCGATAACTATAGGGATACCATTACCAAATTATAACCTTGCGGTAGTAGATGAGCAATTCAATTTATTACCGGTTGGCGAAAAGGGAGAATTGATTATTACAGGGGCTGGCTTATGTAAAGGATATATCAATCTTCCGGAACTGACGCAACAGAAATTTGTTGCCAAGCCTGAATCCTTATCAGCCTTGCCAGGAGAAATATTTTACAGGACTGGCGATGCAGCTATTATTAACCCGGATGGCAGTATTGATTTCCAGGGGCGTTTTGATGACCAGATAAAACTACGCGGATACCGGATAGAATTAGGCGAAATAGAAAACCGGTTAAGCAATCTCCAATATATTACCGCTGCCGCAGTAGCGGTAAAAAAAGATGTTAACGGCCAGGACCACCTGGCGGGATACGTGGTATGCGATGATCCGGTGAAAATGAACCAGCAGCAGATAAGAGATGAACTGGCGAAAGTATTGCCCACCTACATGGTGCCGAGTGTCATTATGCAGCTACAGGAAATGCCCCGGTTGCCAAGTGGTAAAATAAACAGGAAAGCATTGCCTGTACCTGCCATGCTGCTGGAAAATGCCACGTCTATCACCAACGAAGTAATAGACCTGGATGCTCCTATGGGAGAACGGGTTATTTCGGCATTGCGGAAATTTTTCCCGAACAGGAACATAGAATTATCACACGACTTCTTTACAGACCTTGGAGGGCATTCCTTATTAGCTGCGGCATTTGTTTCGCGCATCAGGAGGGAAGCTAACATACCTCAGGCTTCCCTGAAAGATATATACCTGAACCGGCCTTTAAGCAAGCTTGTAGAGTATTGGGAATCAAAACCCGCTCCTGAAGTAAAGGCCAAACGGGTTTTTAATGAAATACCCAAAGCCAGGTTTTTATTGTGCTGGCTGGCGCAGACAGTCTCTTTGCTGCTCATGTACGGGCTTTTTGCCGTGCAGATATTTTTCCCTTATCTCGGTTATTATTATGTAAAAGAGGATACGAAAAATATTGGTTATGGTATCACTACTGCGTTGGTAATGTTCATTTTCATTCCACCCTTATTCCTGCTTTTAAGCGTTGTCGTAAAATGGTTAGTGATCGGAAAAATGAAGGAAGGGGATTATCCTTTATGGGGTACTTATTATTTCCGATGGTGGTTTGTAAAAACAATGGAGCGGTTGCTTCCTTCGCAGTTTTTGAACGGGACTCCGCTGTATAACGGATACCTCCGCAGAATGGGCGTGAAAGTGGCTAAAGACGCGCAACTGGCGGCTATAACGATAGGGGCTGAAGACCTCGTGACTATTGGTTCTGATGTAAGCATCAGTTCGCAGGTTATCCTTAATAATGCGTTTGTGGAAGATGGTATGCTGAAACTTCGCAGCATACATCTTGGCGACCATGCTTATATAGGCAGCAGTGCTATTATTGCCGGCGGGGCTAAGATAGAAGCGTGGGGTGAGCTGCAGGACCTTAGTTATCTGCAGGAAGGCAGGACCATAAAAAGCGGTGAGGTGTGGCAAGGTAGCCCGGCAGTGTTTAAGGAAAAGAAAGCTATCGAAGACCTTCCACAGCCCTTATTTATTTCAAAGGGAGTACGTAAAAGATATACGTTTATTTTTACTTTAATGTTGCTCATATTCCCATTCGTTATTCTTTTACCTGTATTACCCACTATCATCATTATCAATAACCTCGATAACTCTACACCCGATTACGACTTTAGCTACCTTATTGTTACTCCATCGCTGGCATTAAGCTATATCATTGTATTTACCCTTGTCACTGTAGTTTTAACCCGGTTGCTGCAATGGGGAATAAAACCCGGCAAGTATCCAATTTACAGCATGTTTTATGTGCGTAAATGGTTTGCCGACCAGTTAATGACTTTATCCCTGATAGTGTTACATCCTATTTATGCAACGGTATATATATCATTGCTGTTCCGGGCGTTGGGGGCTAAAGTGGGCAGGAATACAGAAATATCTACGGCAAGCAGTGTTACGCATCCGTTGCTCGTTTTAGGTAAGGGTGCATTTATAGCAGATGCCGTGACATTAGGAGAATCTGACGTAAGGGGGCAGCAACTGATATTGGACAAAACGGTTATCGGCAATAATAGTTTCGTAGGCAATAGCGCCCTCATACCCCAGGGTTATAACCTGCCGGGACGCATGCTGATTGGTGTATTATCAACCCCGCCAACCAAGGAACAATTGGAAGGTGAAAAAGCAAAAGATTGGTTTGGGTCGCCGGCCATAGCCTTGCCGCGCCGCCAGGCAAGCCGGACATTTGCAACAGAGCTTACTGCGCGCCCATCTGCACAAAGGGTGCTTGCACGCAGCATTGTGGAATTCATACGAATTTTGCTTCCCGAAACAGTTATTCTTATCTGCAGCATCCTGTTTATAGCCTATGCTCACGACCTTTTAGTTGCAGAACCCTGGTGGATAATAACATTATCTCTTCCTTTTTATTACCTGTTTTTTATGGGGTTACCTGCGGTTTTAGTAACAATCGCATTAAAGTGGCTGACAGTAGGAATATATAAACCGGAACAAAAACCAATGTGGACGTCTAAGGTATGGCGCAGTGAAGCTATCACATCCACATACGAAGCATTGTCTGTTCCTTTCCTGCTGGATTTTATGAAAGGTACGCCATGGTTGCCTGTTATTTTAAGTTTGTTTGGGGTAAAAACTGGCAAACGGGTATGGCTCAACACAACAGATATTACAGAGCATGACATGGTGGAAATAGGAGATGATACTGCCATGAATGAAGATTGCGGGCCACAGACCCATCTTTTTGAAGATCGGGTAATGAAAGTAGGGCCGGTAAAGATAGGTAAGCGTTGCAGCATAGGCGCACGTTCCATAATACTATACGATAGCGAAATCGGGGATAATGTAAATGTGGACGCTCTTTCTCTGTTAATGAAGGGCGAAAACCTGCAATCAAACAGCAGTTGGGGTGGTAGCCCTGTTAGGCCAAACCCCTGACCCCCTGACACCTGAAGAGGAACCTGCTATATAGCTGCTTTCATAACATTTAACTTTGTTATTTCTATTTGGTATTTCTATTACATGGTAATTGAGAAAATAGGTTATTGTGAATAAAATATGTTTCACAACCAGATCAATGTTTGCATATAATACATTGTTTCAGGATTTGTGAAGAAGGGGGAGAAGTGCAAAGATGTAAATGCTATATCAGATTTAAGAATAAAGTTGTTAATATTTTTTTAGACAATAAATTTAATCTTTCTGGGTTATTTAAGAAGCTATTTGAATAACATAATTTGGTTAATTGAAAAAAGCATTTCTAATTCTTTCCTTTACTGTAATTTATCTCAGTTTAAAGGCACAAGCACCAGCTATCGAATGGCAAAAGTCATTAGGTGGAAGTGGTGATGATATAGCATATTGCATTCAACAGACTTCAGATGGAGGTTATATTGTCGCAGGGTATGGTTATGGAAATGGAGGTGATATCACAGGAAATCATGGTGGTTATGACTATTGGATAGTTAAATTGACATCTTCAGGTCTCATTCAGTGGCAAAAGTCTCTCGGAGGTAGTAATTGGGAATTCGCTTATTCGATTGTTCAAACTACTGACAGTGGATATATTGTTGCCGGATATAGCCAGTCAACAGATGGAAATGTTACATATAATAATGGATTAGCTGATTTCTGGATAGTTAAACTTTCCAATTCCGGAAATCTGCAGTGGCAAAAATCTTTTGGTGGAAGCCAAAATGATATTGCTAATTCAATTATACAAACTACAGACGGAGGATATATAATAGCTGGCTCAAGCACCTCAAATGATGGAGATGTTTTCGGGCACCATGGGAGTACAGATTTTGCTGATTTTTGGATTGTAAAAATCAATGACACAGGAGTTATACAATGGCAAAAATCTCTCGGTGGAAGCAATAATGAGGAAGCATATTCCATTAAGCAAACTTTTGATGGTGGATATATTGTTACAGGATACACGACTTCCAATGATGGAGATGTAATTGGATATCATGGTTTTTCGGATCGTTGGGTTATAAAATTGTCATCATCTGGGGATATTCAATGGCAAAAATGTTTGGGAGGAGCTATTGATGAAAGAGGCTTATGTATTCAGCAAACGATTGATGGGGGATATATCGTTACTGGTGCCAGTAATTCAAATGATGGGGATGTTTCCGGTAATCAAGGCGGGCTTGATTTCTGGGTAGTAAAATTATCATCTATTGGCGATATACAATGGCAAAAATGTCTTGGAGGTACCAACGATGATGGCTCCGCTTCAATTCAACAAACTTCTGATGGCGGATATATAACGGCGGGAATGACAGAATCAAATAATGAAGATGTTGCAGGGAATCATGGCATCGTTGGTTCAGACGACTATTGGGTGGTAAAAATGACATCAAAAGGTGATATTCAATGGCAAAAATGTTTAGGTGGTAATAATATTGATGAAGCGCTATCAATCAAACAAACTTATGATAAAGGATATATAGTTGCGGGTTTTAGTAAATCAAATGATGGAAATGTTACCGGAAATCATGGAAACTACGACTATTGGATAGTAAAACTCGAGAGTAACGAAGAAATAACCACAATAAGTAATACCCCGGCGATGTCCATTACACCAAACCCAACTAAAGGTTGTATTACCATTTCTCCATCAAACAATGTTAACATCAAAGTATATAATACCCTTGGTCAATTAATCAAAACTGCCAATAACACGGATAATATTTCCATCTCAGAATTTCCAACCGGTTTATATTTTGTAAGATTATTCAATGAGCAGGGAGAGATGATACATCAGGAAAAAGTAATAAAAGAATGATATGCTCAACCAGTTATTGAGTAGTAACATTTGGGATCAAATACATATGAATATTTAACAAACCGGATTTGGTATTCTCCACAACAAATATTTCCGCTTTTTTTCAATAATTTTACCACATGCCTTATGCCATAATAACAGGAGCCTCCCAGGGAATTGGAAAAGCAATAGCTGAAAAACTGCTTTCTGAAGATTTTTCAATTGCAGTTTGCTCCAGGGATAAAAACAAGTTGCGTTTACTGGAAAATGAATGGAACGAAAAATACCCGACTGCTTCCATCATAACTTATGTGGCAGACCTCACTAATAAAGAAGAAGTTGCCGCATTCGCTGATACCCTATTATCAAATTTTCCCGAAATAGATATATTGGTAAATAATGCCGGCATATACCTTCCCGGAACAATAGCGGATGAACCTGATGGCCATTTGGAAACTATCATAGGCATCAACCTGTATAGCGCATACCATCTTACAAGAAAAGTATTGCCGGTTATGAAAAGCAAGAATGCCGGTCATATATTTAATATGTGCTCTATTGCCAGTTTAAAGGCATACCCCAATGGCGGCGCTTATGGTATTTCCAAGTATGCATTAATGGGATTTTCGGAAAACCTAAGGGAAGAATTAATGGAGTATAGCATTAAAGTTACTGCCATTTGTCCGGGGGCTACTTATACACCATCATGGGAAGGCAGTGGTATGGCGCGCGCACGTTTTATGGAAACAACCGACATTGCTTCTCTGCTGTGGAGCGCTTACAACCTGTCTCACCAGGCCAATGTGGACACAATCGTGGTCAGGCCTGTTAAAGGGGACTTATAATTTTTCTTTTTAACGTAGCTTTAACCCTGCCTTTTTTCACTCCCCGTACTTTCAAAGTAAATTTGTGCATACCCAAAAATGAAACGCATAAAAAATATGTGGCGTTGTAGCATTGTATTCCTGTTAGTAACAGGGGTTTGTTGCCATGCATGGGCACAAAACGTAGTATTCACCGCAGAGATCGGTGCAAATAAAATAGGGCTAAAGGACAGAGTGCAGATCCAATACACGGTAAGGGATGCCCAGAACCTGCAAAGCATTTCTCCGGGATTAAGCCCTGACTTCGCTGTCGTAGGCGGGCCTTACCAGTCTCAAAGCTCTAATACTTCTATTACCGGGAACAAAGTTGTTACCTCGCAAAGTGTGACACTTACTTATGTTTTGCAACCAAAACATGAAGGTACATTTACGCTTCCCCCTGCAGTTGCAAAAGATGCTGCCGGGCATACCTATCAATCTAACTCAGTTAATATTCAGGTAATACCCGGTTCGGTACAGCAACAACGCCGCCAAAGCCGCGACCCATTTGGCGACCAGGACGATGACCCGTTTGCCATGATGCAGCGTTTACAACAATTGCAGCAGCAACAATTGCTACAAATGCAGCAACGAAGCGGCGGTGGTCAGCCGGCACAGCAACCACAGGCACAACCTGATAAACCCGAAGATGCCGCTGCTGCTGAGAAAGAAATAAAAAAAGACTTGTTTATTAAGGTAGCCGTTGATAAAAGTAAGGTGCATGTTGGAGAGCAAATCACTACCAGCTACAAACTTTACTCACGTTTACCAATGCAGGTAAGCATATCAAAGCTGCCAACGCTCAATGGATTCTGGACCCAGGATTTTGAAATTCCAAAGCAGGCGAAACCAACCGAAGAAATAATTGATGGTAAAAAGTACCAGGTATTCCTGTTGAAAAAATCTGCATTATTTCCGCAACAAACAGGAACATTGGAGCTTGACGCGGCAGAAGCAAAAGGGGTTGCAAGGCTCATACAACAGGTTCGCCGCAAAATGTCAGATATGTTCGGAGGTACCCTGATGATGAATGACCCTTTTTTCAATAATGCATTCTATAATACACAAGCATATAAGGATGTGCAGGTTCATTTAACCAGCGACCCCGTAAAAATAACCGTCACCGCTCTTCCCGATAAAAATAAACCAGCCGGATATGGGGGCGCAGTAGGTAGTTTTGCTATCACAAATAAAATTGACAAACAGGAACTGACAACTGATGATGTAGCTACACTAACTCTGAATATTACCGGAAGCGGCAATCTGAAGCTGATAGAAGCCCCTAAACTTGGACTTCCTAATGGACTTGATACCTATGACCCTCAGATACTAGATACGATCACAGGCCGCAGTACAGTGATCAGCGGGTCTAAAATCATTACTTATGCCATTACACCGCATACTCCGGGAGACTACACTATACCGTCTGTAGCATTCTCTTACTTTAATCCGAAAACCGGCGAATATATTACCGAACATACGGAGCCTTTAAAAATACATGTGAAACCGGGAAAACATTATGCACCCGTTCAGACAGCAGGCAATAACCTCGCACTGAAAGATATACATGATATTGTAAAACAGCCATTGGGTAAGATTACACTTGACAGCAGACCAATACTTTTTACAGCAACTTACTGGTCTATGTTCGCTTTCCCGTTATTAGCTTTCATAGGGCTTATTGTATGGAAACGCAGGGATGAAGAATTATCAAAAGACACTGTATTGCTCAGGAGTAAACGCGCTAATAAAGTCGCCCTCCAGCGCCTGGTTAACGCGAAAAAATACCTGGAGCAGGAAAGTAAAAACCCGTTCTACGAGGAAATATCAAAAGCTATCTGGCTATATCTCAGCGATAAACTGAATATTCCACTTTCTTCTTTATCCAGGGATACCGCGAAAGAAGCAATGAGTGGACGAAAAGTACCGGACACCATTCAAAAGAACATTGAAAATGTAATGTGGGAATGTGAAACTGCGCTATATGCATCGGGCGGCTCAAAACAAATGACGCATACATACCAGGAAGCAATAAAAGTGATTAGTGATCTTGAAGTTGTATTTAAAGCATGAGAAAAATAATCCTGATAGCAACGGTTCTTTTACAAAGTGCATTGTTTAGCCTTGCGGCTGGCGATTTTAATTACCAGTGGAGAAAAGGAAATGATCTTTACACCCAAAAGCAATATGACAGCGCAGCTTACTATTTCGAACAGATAGCTACGCTAAAACCACAAAATGCAGAGGTTTATTACAACCTCGGGAATACCTATTACCGTTTGAATATGATTGGCCTTTCCGTACTCAATTTTGAGCGGGCGTTACGTATTAACCCTGAATACAAAGAGGCAAAAGACAATCTGATACTCGCTCAAAGCCGTATCAGCAACCATATTCCTGCCACAAAGGATATCTTCTTTATTAATTGGTGGCAATCGCTCACACGTGCCGATAAATCAACCGCATGGGCTGTTGCCGCTTTAATAACTTTCCTTCTTATTATTGTAATAATTTCAATCAGGTATTTTCAAAAGGCCGGGAAAAAACATATTCCTAAACAGCTGCCTGGTATTTTGGTATTTATTTGCTTATGTTTATTAGTACTCGCTTATGTTTCGGGAAAGAACCTGGAACAACATTCAGGTGCAGTAGTTATGCAAAACGATGCGCCGCTCATGAATAATGAGCAGAAAGGCAAGCCGGTGGCATTGATACCAGAAGGCACTACAATAAAAATAAATAATGAAAGAGGCACATGGATTGAAGTAACGCTCCCCGATGGAAGAAGCGGGTGGCTGCAGCAAAACCTGGTTACAAAAATCTAATTCAAAAAAAATAAAATTTCGCCTTTTTCAGTCCATACTATGTGACCTTAATTTTTACAACTTGCCCGTTATTAGAAAAATAATACTTTGCGACTTATCGTCATGGCGGCACACTTTTAAATCTTACCCGGAAATTAGTTATTTTGCGCAATGGTTACATATTGGATTAAAACACCCCAATGGCTGAAAAGGCTTTTTCCAAAGGGAATAATATGGAATATGCCCATTGATGATGATCCGGCAGTATATATAACCTTTGATGATGGCCCCCACCCTGCTGCCACCCCTTTTGTACTGGAACAATTAGAGAAATACAATGCATTGGCAACCTTCTTTTGCGTTGGCAATAATGTAACCCGGTATCCTGAAATTTACAAACAGCTTTTAGAAAAAGGGCACACAACCGGGAACCATACATACAACCATTTGAATGGATGGCGGACAGATACTGACGTTTACATAAAAAATATCGAAAAGGCTAAGGAACAAATCAACAGCATGTTATTCAGGCCGCCTTACGGCAGAATAAAAATTTCGCAGTTTAGAAAAATCAGGCAAAACAATCCCGGCTGGAATATATGTATGTGGGATATTCTCAGCGGGGATTTCGACAAGGGTATTACATCACAACAATGCCTTGATAATGTACTTGCAAACATAAACCCAGGCTCTATCATAGTATTCCACGATAGCGAAAAAGCCTGGGAACGCATGAGCTATGCCCTGCCCTATGTATTGGAATATTGTCAAAAACAAGGCTGGAAAATGAAGGCGCTGCCGGGGACAGGATTATGAACACCTGACGTAATATTATAATAAAATCTGTGGTGATCTGGCTAAAAAGGTTCTGTCGGACTATACACAAAAAAACTAACACAGTTGATATGCGGTATATTCACCTTGAAAATAAAAAAGAAGTTCAACAAATTAAAATAATTACGGAACAGTACTAAGCGCAAAATGGCATCTATCTTGTGCAAAAGGGTTTATTTCAGGTACATTATATGCCAATATAATAAAAGCAAAACATCATAGCCCTTCAAAAAAACATTCCTGTTCATAGTTCACTCTAATTAACATTTTAACCAATTAACCTTTTACCCTTTTTCTATTATATTTGTTGCCATGAAAGTAGTCATTTTTGCAGGCGGCAGGGGTACCCGGATATCTGAGGAGTCGTCTTTACGGCCCAAGCCTATGATAGAGATAGGCGGCAAACCTATCTTGTGGCATATCATGAAGATATACGCAGCATACGGCCATACTGAATTTATTATTTGTCTTGGATATAAAGCCCACATTGCAAAGGAATATTTCGCCAATTATTTCCTGCATAATGCAGATATCACAGTGGACCTTTCCGATGGTTCAACAAAAGTCCATAAAAATTCAGCGGAACCTTTTAAAATTTCCCTGATAGATACCGGTCTTGATACAATGACCGCAGGCCGGCTGAAACGTGTGCTGAAGTATGTCGGCAATGAGCCCTTTATGCTCACTTATGGGGATGGAGTCAGTGATGTGAACCTGGATGATCTGTTGAAATTCCATAAGGCAAGTGGCAAAATATGTACCATGACCGCTATCCAGGCTACCAGCCGATTTGGCGTAATAAAGATGGAAGCGGATGGTACGATAAACAGTTTTGAAGAAAAACCAGCAGATTCGGGTACCTGGATAAATGGCGGCTTTTTTGTGGTGGAGCCGGGAATAGCTAAATACCTTCATGATGATGCCGATGATATTATGTGGGAACGCCAGCCTATGGATGATTTGGCCAGTGATAAACAAATAGGGGCATTTAAGCACCACGCTTTCTGGAAATGTATGGACACATTGCGCGATAAAGAAGAATTAGAAAATCTCTGGCAAACCGACCCTATATGGAAAAAATGGTAACAACGGAATATTTACGTTCGGTATATCATGGCAAACGCGTGTTCCTTACAGGACATACCGGTTTCAAAGGCGCATGGATGCTTCAGATACTGCATTGGCTCGGCGCTAATGTAAAAGGCTATTCTTTAGCGCCGGAAAAAAGCAATGATCTTTTTAACCAGGTTGACGGAAATAATCTTTGTTATAGTTCTGTAATTGGAGACATTTGCGATAAGCAAAAACTGCAATCTGAAATGGTGCGCTTTGAGCCTGATTTTGTTTTCCATTTCGCTGCGCAGGCATTGGTTCGCAGAGGTTACGAACTGCCTTCCTACACCTTCCTCGTAAACGCCCAGGGAACAGCCCATGTGCTTGATGCATTACAGAATCTGGAACAACCCGCAATTGGCGTGATGATAACTACAGACAAGGTTTATGATAATCCGGAACGGGGAATCCCTTTTAAGGAAGATGATAAACTGGGAGGCTACGATCCATATTCAGCAAGTAAGGCGGCGGCAGAAATCGTCATTGATTCCTACCGGAGGTCTTTTTTCAACCCGGCTAATTATTCCATTCATAAAAAAGCAATTGCATCGGCAAGGGCGGGAAATGTTATTGGTGGCGGCGACTATTCGGATAACCGCATAATACCCGATATTGTACGTTCCCTCTCCTTCAACGAAACCGTAGGACTGCGTAACCCTCATTCTATCCGTCCGTGGCAACATGTGCTGGAGCCGCTCAGCGCTTACCTGCTGCTTGGCGCAAAGATGTGTGAAGATCCTTTAAGCTATAGTACAGCATACAACTTCGGGCCAAACCCGGAAGACATGCTGACAGTAGAAGACCTGACCAAAATTTTCTTTGGGCATTATGGCGCTGGCAGCCATAATGACACTTCTGATAATAATGCACCTCATGAGGCGAAATTATTGCTTTTAGATAGTACAAGAGCATATGAACATCTTGGATGGAAGTCCCAAATGGACGCCAGGACAGCAATAAAATGGACGGCGGAATGGTATGCAGATAAAAAACACAGCGCAAATGAAAAATGTGTGGAGCAGATAAAAAAATATTTTACCCCTAACCCCTAAAGAAAGTTACATTTAGCTTTTGAGATAACAACAATTAATGAAAGTAAAAGACTTAGTTACCGGAGCAAAAATCTTAACCTTACCATCATCGCAGGATGCCAGGGGCAATTTTGTAAAAACGTTTCACGAAAGTACGCTGATTAAACACGATATATTTTTCACCCTTCGCGAGAGCTATTTTTCGTTTTCAAAAAAAGACGTCATTCGCGGAATGCATTTCCAGTTGCCGCCGTTTGATCATAGCAAGATTGTTTTTTGCCCAACCGGCGCTATACTTGATGTGATTGTGGACTTAAGAAAGGACGCTCCTACTTACGGGCAGTATTTCACTTATGAGCTTTCTGCAGAGAATCATCAGGCAATATTCATTCCCGAAGGATTTGCACACGGCTTCAAATCTCTTACCGATAACGCTATGACTTATTACCTCGTGTCTTCCGAATACAACAAGGAACACGATACCGGAATACGATATGACAGCATAGGGCTTGACTGGGGCATAAATGAACCTATATTATCAGCGAGGGATTTATCGTTTATGGAATTGAAGGATTTTGATAGCCCATTTTAGAATTTAATAAATCATCTATATTTTATTACTTCAATTCCTGAAAGTAGTTACTTTTACATTCAGAATAACGCTCTAGAAATGAAAATTACATCCATAAAAATTGAAAAACTTTTTGAAATATTCGATTATGATATTTCATTTAGTAACAATGAAAACCTTTTAATTATTACCGGGCCAAATGGTTTTGGAAAAACAATGATATTGAATATTATTTTTAGTTTATTTAATAAAGATTTTTTATTTTTTGAGAAGCTTGTATTTGAGAAAATCACCATTTGCCTTGATGGAAATATTCTGATTTTTATTTTTAAAGAATTAGAAAAAGAGCAATCAGTTGTAAAATTTGTATTTGGAAAAAATGGAATTGAGGTTGGTAAGTTCGACTCTACTGAATTTAATAAAAATAAAATCACAAGTTACCAAGTTAATAGGCCACTTGGTAAAGCTTCAAAATTTTTGGACAGATATACAAGGAAAAAATTTAGCTCAGATGAACTAATTTTTGAAACGTTCAATGAATTGCCTCAAGAAATTAGTAATCAATTATTAAAACATAAATCCATAGAAATAAGTAAAATCATTGATTCAATTAAAGTTAATATTATAAAAGAACAACGTTTATTTAAACAAGCAATGTTTTCATTTAGTGACCAACAAGATAATCCTATAATGATTGAAACAATCCAAGCTTATGCAATTAACTTAACACAATTAATATCACAAAATACAATTGAGTTTTTTAAAATTGCACAGGATTTAGATAGTAGTTATCCTACACGCCTAATATCTGAAAATGGGAAAATTACAGAAAGTGAATATTATACTCGTTTTAATAAACTTAAAGAGAAGCAAGATAAATTATATAGAAATGGATTGTATGAAAATAAACAAGACGCAATAGCATATAGTGAGCTTGACTCAAAAGCGTTATTAGTTTATTTAAAAGATTTAGAAACTAAACTAGGTGTATTCGATAAATTGCTTGAAAAGCTGGAATTATTTACCACAATTCTGAATGAACGCAGATTTACTTATAAGATTATACAAATTGACAAGGATAAAGGATTCTATTTTAAGAATAGTAAAGGTAAAGAACTGGCATTAATTGATTTATCATCAGGGGAACAACACGAAGTTGTTTTGTTATATGAATTGATATTTAACGCAAAAGAAAATACGCTTGTATTGATAGATGAACCAGAAATATCTCTTCATGTAACCTGGCAAAAGGAATTTCTTAAAGATATAATTAAAATTATTTCTCTTCAGAATATTCAGGTATTGATTGCGACACATTCACCATCTATAATAAACGATAGATGGGACTTGGTTTATAATTGCGCTTCTGATATGTTGCCTCATTCAAATAAACAACAAATAGAACTTGGTTTGTAACATTGAAGACTATATACAACATGACAAAGCAAGATATTACCTACCAGGATAAACTAAATGAATTAAAACTTGATATTTCTCATCCTAACAGCAAAGGAAAAGTATATGTTCTTTTGGAAGGAGAAAGTGATGTCAGGCTTTTTAGAAAACTATTTCATCCTGATAATTGCAAAGTTGAAAATATCCCGGGAGGTAAACTTAAAGTTGAAGAATGTGTTCAGACACTAATCGCTAAATATTTTTTAATTATTGGAATAAGAGATGCTGACTTTCTTCATTTAGAATCAATTCCATATAAGACAGCAAATATTTTTCTCACTGATTTTCACGATATGGAAATGATGATTTTTTCTGAGAATGAATTGTTCAGTGCATTAATCTCGGAATATACTACACTATCAAGAGAACAACATATAGAAATTAGAAGTAAGATTCTTAGTTCTATAGAGCAAATTGGCTACCTAAAATGGCTCAATGAAAATGAACATTTAGAGTATAATTTTGATTTTGGTTTCCTTGATTTATTATCGTTTGTAAATCCTGGCATTGATGTCAGACAATATTTTTCCAGGTTATTGAGTAAATCACCTGATGCTATAATTACAGATATTAATACTGTTTTAGATAGAATTACGTTATTACAACTAACAAACCCTGACTTATTTCAATTATGCAATGGCCATGATTTCCTCACAGCCTTTTCTCAATACCTTAGACTATCTAATGTTAATAACGTGAATGAAAAAAATATTGCAAGCTCATGCAGAATTGCTTATTCCCGTGATCATTTTCACACTTCTACTTTATACCAAAACACTAAAATGTGGGCTGATGATAACAATTGTGTCATTTATTAAATGGCAAACTGATATTGCCGGATTAACCAATTAACTTTTTAACCAATTAACTTTTTAACCAATTAACTTTTTAACCAATTAACCTTTTAACTAATTAACCAACTACCTCATTGACATTCGACCTCATTTCAAAAGACCCCAATTCTTCCGCCCGGGCGGGCAAAATCACTACCGGCCACGGAGTGATTGAAACACCTATTTTTATGCCGGTGGGTACGGTGGGCAGTGTAAAGGCGGTCACGGAAAAGCAATTAAGTGAAGAGATAAAAGCACAAATCATCCTTGGTAATACTTACCATTTATATCTGCGTCCTGGTACTGCTATTATAGAACAGGCGGGCGGGTTGCATAAATTCAACGGATGGAACAAACCCATACTTACAGATAGTGGCGGCTACCAGGTTTTTTCGCTGGCTGCTAACCGTAAAATAAAAGAAGAAGGCGTGGTCTTCCAGTCGCACATAGATGGTTCGCGGCATTTATTTACACCGGAGAATGTTATAGACGTTCAGCGAAGTATAGGAGCCGATATAATAATGGCATTTGACGAGTGCCCGCCCTACCCTTCTGAATATGCTTACGCACAGAAGTCAATGGAACTGACACACCGCTGGCTGGCAAGATGCGTTCAGCATATGGGCGATACGGAACCGAAGTATGGATATGAGCAGTCATTGTTTCCCATTGTGCAGGGCAGTACCTTTAAGGACCTGCGTCAGGCATCGGCGGAATTTGCAGCCGGTATGGACTGTGACGGAAATGCTATCGGTGGCCTCTCAGTCGGTGAACCGGAAGAAATGATGTATGAAATGTGCGCACTCTGCTGTGGATTTCTGCCGGAAGACAAGCCACGTTACCTTATGGGTGTGGGTACTCCCTGGAATATATTAGAGAACATAGCCTTGGGCATAGATATGTTCGACTGTGTGATGCCTACCCGAAATGGCCGTAATGGAATGTTGTTTACGACAAAGGGAGTGATAAATATTAAGAATAAAAAATGGGCTACCGATTTCAGCGTTATTGATGATGGACTTGATTGTGTCACAAGCCAATTCTATTCAAAAGCTTATCTGCGCCATCTGTTTGTTGCAAAAGAACTGTTAGGATTAACAATTGCCAGCATACATAATCTTGGTTTTTACTTACATTTGGTAAAACAGGCGCGCTTACATATTTTGCAAGGTGATTTTACAGCATGGAAAAATGAGATGGTGCCTGTTCTGAAACAAAGGCTGTAAAACCCCCAACCCCTAAAGGAGCATATTCATGTTAATTAAGTTCAGCTCCGGTAATTGGCCAACGAGCTAATCTGGTAAAAGAGTATGGATAATAAAGAAAAGATTACTGGTAATGATAAAAACCTCCCCTTCAGGGGCTGGGGGTTAATTAAGAAACTTGACTGGTATATTATCAAAAAATTCCTGAGCACATTCTTTTTCGCCATTATGGTATTGGCAGTGATATCCTGTGTAATAGATTATTCCGAAAAAGTGGACAATTTAGTATCCAAGAAAGCGCCTTTATTATCTGTAATGAATTATTACAAAGATTTTGTGCCGCATATTACCGCCTTGCTTTTCCCATTATTCATTTTTATAGCCACTATTTTTTTTACTTCCAAAATCGCATACAAGTCAGAAATCATAGCAATCCTGGCAGGTGGTGTATCATTTCAGCGTTTTTTAAGACCCTATTTCATTGGTAGTGCATTTCTTTGCGCCATATCACTAGTTGCAAATCATTGGATTATTCCTGTTGCCAATAAAGAACGTATCGCATTTGAAGATAAGTATATAAATGATGATAATTTTAGGTATGTAAACGATAATCTACACATGGGAATATCGAAAAACACTTATATATACCTTCAGAATTACAGTTATACCAATAATATGGGAAACCATTTTACAGAAGAGAAAATAGAAGGTACCCTGCTTAAGGAGAAGCTTATGGCAGACTATGTAACATATGACAGCCTAAAAAAAATATGGCATTTGCACAATATAGTAATCCGCACAAATGATTCAAATAAAGAAAGCATTAGCAACCTGCCTGAAATGGAAAAGAAATATCCGATTTCTCCTGCTGACCTTAACAGGACAGACGCAATAAAAGAAGCGCTGACTACTAAAGAATTAGACCAATATATTGCAACTGAAAAATTGCATGGCCGGGAGAACCTCAATAGCTATTATATAGAAAAACACAGACGTTCTGCTCAGCCCTTCGCCGGATTCGTGCTTACCATTATTGGAGTCTGCATAGCAAGCCGCAAAATCCGTGGAGGAAGTGGGCTGCACCTGGCGTTGGGCATAGTTATCAGCGCTATATACATCATGTTTTTGCAAACTTCCACTACTTTTGCTACCAAGTCATCGCTTGACCCCCTCATTGCAGTGTGGATACCCAATATTATTTTTGCAGTACTTGCTTATTTTTTATACCGGAGACAAGTTAAGTAGCTATACCCTTTCCAAAAAATATGGGAAATAAACAAGCTTACTTTGGGAATGAGAATCATTGACATTTGAATTGCATGGGTTATAATAATACATCTTTTAAAAACATAACTATATATTCATTATAATTTTTGTATAATGATAGTTAATTTGCATTGCGATTGCTGTGATTTTTTAACAATAAGGAAAATGATGGTAATGAAGGCTTGAACTATGGATTCTGACAAAAAGATGTTCTTATCGCTCAAAAAAATAGCTTTTACTATTATAGTATTTTTTTGCCTTTCATTATGCAATAGCGCAATGGGCCGTAAATTAGATAGCCTTTTAGCTTATCTGAATGATCGTTCATTTAATGATACGACCCAGGTAAATTTGCTTATTAAAATTGCAGGGATTTATTATAATATTGATGCAGATTCCGCTATCCTTTATGCTAACCGGGGAGTTGCGTTAGCTGAGAAAATCCATTTTGAAAAAGGGAAAGCGAATTGTATGCAACAACTTGGTTTTGCCTTTTTACATAAAGATGAGTATAATAAGGCGTTAAAAAATTTTCAGGATGCCTTAAATATTTATCAAAAAACAGGAAATAAAAAAGGAGAATCTTTTGCTTTACTTGAAATAGGAGATGTCTATGCAACACTGGCAAAAAATGATCTTTCACTTGAATATTTTAATAAAAGCCTTCAGATTAGCAGGCAGGTAAAAGATGTTAAAGAAGTAGGGCGTACCTACGAAAAAATAAGTTACATCTATAGCGATCTGGGAAATTACTCCGAAGCGCTGAATTATGCATTAAAAGGATTAAACGCGCTTGAAAAAGTAAATGATAAGCCCAATATATCAAATACACTTACCCATATTGCCACTATTTACGCAGAACAGGGAGATTCTTTAAATGCGATTGATTATATCAATAAAAGCCTTGCTTTTCAAACTAAGGAAGACAATATACACAGCAAACTGGTAAATCTTGTAAATATCGGAATGGTTTACGGGCAATTGAATTATAATAATCAATCCTTAAATATCTTCAAAAAGGCACTGCATATTTCGGATTCAATAGGCGATCATTATTATAAAAACATATGCCTTACTTATATTGCAGAAACCTATTATGAAATGGGAGACTTTAATAATGCATTCATAAAATACAAGGATTGCCTTAAAGAAGCGGAAAAATTAAAAGATATGGATGGAATTGCATCTGCCAATTCCGCCATAGGCGAAATATTGATTAAAAGAGGGAAAATCTCTGAAGGAATAGCTCACCTGCAGAAAGCGTTGGAAATAATGAAAAAAAACGGGCTGAAACAAAAGATATTTGAAACTGCAGGAAGCCTATACAAGGCTTACAAACAGGCTCACAGCTATCAGCATGCACTTGAATACCATGAATTGTATTCCAATTATAAGGATAGCCTGTTTAATGAAAAAAACAACAAACGAACCCGGCAATTGCTATCTGATTTAGACTTATCGAAAAAGGAAAGCAAAATACAATTACTTGAAAAAAACAAACTCATTGAGCAAGGCAGGAACGAAAAAAAAAGCCTCATAATTTGGGCAATAATCTCTGGCCTGGCTTTGCTGATAATTATCATTATCCTGCCCTACCGTTACAGTACCAATAAAAAACGGAATCATGAAAAGATACTTAAAAAAAATCATGAAATACAGCTGCAAGCTGCAAAACTGGAAGAACTTAACAGGTTTAAAGATAAGACATTCTCATTGCTCTCGCATGATCTGCGTGGACCGCTCGATTCATTTACAACTATTATGAAGTTGCTCGATGAAAAAACGATTTCTATTAATGAATTTAGCGAATTAAAACCGGAAGTAAATAAACAGCTTAATTCATTAAACATTTTATTCGACAACTTACTAAACTGGGCAAAAACCTATGTGAAAGGAAAATTGACCGCTAAACCTGAAATAACCAATTTATACAATATTGCAGCTCAAAATATAAGGCTGCTCCTTGATGCAGCTAATGAAAAGCAAATAACCATCTATAATTATATCCCTCCTGCAATCCATGCATGGTGCGACCAGGAACAAATGGATATTGTGATACGTAATTTATTAATGAATGCGATAAAATTTACTAATCAAAAAGGAACGGTAACTTTATCAGCAACAGGCGATGCCAACATTGTGGAATTATACGTAACTGATAATGGTGTTGGTATGACACAGGAACAACTAGATAAATTGTTTACTTCATCACCTGATAACAACACCTATGGCACTGATGGCGAGAAAGGCGCAGGATTAGGACTTCTGTTATGTCACACATTAATTAAAGCTAATAATGGCTCAATATCAGCTGCCAGCGTGATAGGTAAAGGAAGCAGGTTTACAATTGAATTGCCTGTACCTGATGCCGATACCCAACAACCAGCTTAACAGAAATGGCTAAATCTTTTTGACTAAATTATTTTTTGTCAGGAAAATTTGTTTTTTGATAATTATCTTACCAACTTAGCTTACCATATTTATACGATTTTTATCAATCAGAAAGTAGAATAAAAGACTAAATATTAAGCTTAAACAATGAATTCTAATATCAAAATATTATTATCGTTCAAAACAATAGGATTTGTCCTGACTATTATCTTTTGCGTTTCATTTTGCAGTTTAGCAAAAGGGCAAAAAGCAGATAGCCTTATGGCAAATCTGAAAGCCCATCCGCAAAATGACACGGCAAGGGTTAAATTGCTTTATGAAATAGCAGGAATATACAAGGATAAAGACCTTGACTCAATGGGCGGTTTTGCCAAAGAAGGCTTGTCTATCGCCGAAAAAATAAATTTTGAAAAAGGTAAAGCATTTTGCTCACAGCAATTAGGACTTGTTTACTTACGAAAGAACAGGTATGATAGTGCGCTTAATTATTGTCAAAATGCATTGAATTTCTATGAGAAAACACATAACATACCCGGTAAAGTAAAAGTACTGCTCTCAATAGGTGATATTTACTATCGCCAGACAAAATACAACAGCTCCTTAGAATACTACAATAAAATAATAACTCTGTGTGAAGAAATAAATGATTTAACATCAGAAGGCCTTGCATTAATTGATATCGGGGGCATCTACAGCGATCAAAGCAATTATGCTGAAGCGATTAACTATTACCTGAAAGGGTTAAAAGTATTTGAAAAACAAAATGACAGGAAAGGTATTTCTATGACCCTTGTCAATATTGCTACTATATATGCGGCAATGGGAAATTATAAACTTGCCATTGATTACATCAATCAAAGCATTCCGGTAACCAAAGGCATTTCAGACAAAGAAGTAATTTTTTCTAACATAGTAAATATAGGCGCTGTTTATGAAGAAATGAAAGATTTCAAAAATGCTTTGATAGCATATGATAATGGTTTGAAATTAGTAGATTCATTGGGAGATAAAACCTGGAAAAATGTATGCCTTGTAAATATCGCTAATACCTACTTTCAGATGGGGGAATTAGATACAGCTTATGTAAAATATATTGAATTACTAAAACAAGATGAAGAATTAAATGATACAGCATCGATCCTGACCGCCAATGCAGCTATAGGCTCTATTTTAATCAAAAAAGGAAAATTAAGAGAAGGAATCAAACAACTGCTGCCGGCATTGAATATTGCTAAAGGCAAACAGATAAAACAAACTGTTTTTGAAATTGCAAGAGATCTCAGTACAGCTTATGAGCAACTACATGATTATCCCCACTCCCTGGAATATCATAAAATATTCTATAACTACAGGGATAGCCTTTACAATGAAAAAAATGACAAACAGATTCAACAGTTACAATATGATTATGCTCTCGAAAAAAAGGAAATTAAAATACAAATACTGGAAAAACACAAACTCATCGAGCAAAACAGGAGCGAAAAACAAAGGCTGATAATATGGGGTATGTTATCCGGACTCTTATTATTTATTATTATCATTATCCTGCTCTATCGCAACCGACTGTATGAAAAGAAGAATACTGACAAGATCCTTAAACAAAAAGAAGAAATACAACTACAAGCATCAAAGCTCGAAGAACTGAACGGGTTTAAAGACAAAACATTTTCGGTGCTTACCCACGATCTGCGGGGTCCGCTAGCTTCTTTAACCGCTATGATGACCATGCTTGATGAAAGCGTGATTTCTATGGATGACTTTAAAGCTTTAATACCTGATGTAAATAAACAACTATATTCATTAAACATTTTATTGGACAACCTCCTGTACTGGGCAAAGAGTTATATGAAAGGAGAAATGGCCGCTAAACCGGAAATCATAAACTTATACAATATTACATCTCAAAACATTACACTGCTGCATGATGAAGCCCACAGAAAAGAGATAACCATCAATAATAACATATCTCCGGATATCCATGCTTTCTGTGATAAAGAACAGATTGATATAGTAATACGTAATTTAATCATGAATGCAATAAAATTCACTTATCATAATGGGTTGATAACCGTGAACTCAAAAGTAATTGCAGATACCGTGCAATTGTCTATTACTGATAATGGAGTTGGTATGAGCCAAAAACAACTTGATAAATTGTTTACCACATCGCCTGATAATAATACTTATGGCACTGAAGGGGAAAAAGGCACAGGGTTAGGTCTCCTTTTATGCCATGGATTTATTAAAGTAAATAATGGTTCCATTACAGCAATAAGTGAGATGGGAAAAGGCAGTAGGTTTACGGTAATATTGCCAATGTCACCCACAAAATAAAAAATCATTAACCTTTATAAATAGTGGTTAATACCAATTTTTAATAGATTCCATATATTTAATCAGGGTAAAAAAATATTCTTATTTAATTCACTGCACTTCATGTTCAACAATTTATTTCATAAGGTCATCATACTTTTAACTATAATCATCACAAGCTTGATGTTCACTTTTGTTGGATACAATAAGTGGTGTATGCATGGAGATGCTTTTGGATATTATATGTATTTGCCTGCAACATTCATTTATGATAATAGGGAAATTGCAAAAAAAACAAATGGGGATATGTTTATTATTACTTTAGAGTTCCAAAAAATATCTGCGAAGGCGACAGGGTAAAATTACTTTTATGGAATACCGGAAAAACCGAATTATTTATGGATGATATATGCCTGGAATCATACAAATAAGAATAACATTTATGAGAAATTACGTAATTGGAACATCGCTTTATTATTTATTAAATTTATAGTATTGTATGACCAGAAATTTATTTAATAAGGCAATTCTCCTCTTTGTTTTTCTCATTTCTTCAATATTCATCTTCAATTATGGTAATCGCAAAAATACGTTTTATGGCGATGCTCTTGGATATTATTTGTACTTACCCTCTGCTTTTATATATAATAATATTAAAACTCCTTATAAAATTCCGGAAGAAAATATCTTTTGGGGCATTCTCTGGTATTTAAACCTAAAGGAAAATAAAACAGAAAAGGGCTATTACCTGGATCAATATACCTATGGAGTAGCGTTAATGGAAGCCCCTTTCTTTTTTATTGCACATGGTTATGAAAAAATAAAAAAATTACCGGCAAATGGATATTCAGATACCTATAATTACCTTATAAAGGCATCCAGTCTGTTTTATTCTATTTTAGGCTTATTACTTATTTACTATATCCTTAAAAAGTATTTCACCTATACACAATCATTATTAGGAACAGTAATAATTTTTTTATGCACAAATTTGTTTTGGTTCTCAATATTTCAGGCTGGCATGGCGCATGTACCCTTATTTTTTCTTTATGCCCTATTAATTTATATAACCATTATAATACATGAAAAACCAACTATTTTTTTATTTATCGTTACAGGAGTAATCGCAGGGATAATAACTCTTATCCGGCCTACTGATATATTATGCCTGATAATTCCATTGTTATATAATGTTTATAATAAAGAAACTATAAGAAATAAAATAATGTTTCTTAAAGAAAACAAACGAAAAATATACTATTTTACAATATCTTTCATCATTCCAATAATACCACAACTATTATATTGGAAAACAATTACCGGAAGCTATGTCTGTTATAGCTATGGCAGCCAATCATTTAATTGGTCCCACCCTAAAATATTAGAAGGTCTGTTTTATTTTTCAAATGGATGGTTACCTTATTCCCCAATAATGATTTTTTCTTTGACTGGTTTTTTATTTTATAGGACAATAAAAAAATGGGCATGGTGTATATTCATTATTTTTCCGGTTTACGTATATATTATATATTCCTGGTACTGCTATTATTACTTAAACGGGTTTGGATCCCGGCCAATGATACATTTATATCCTTTACTTGCAATACCCCTTACCGCATTTATTCAATATATTTCAAAAAAAGTAGTATTAATAAAATTCACGTTCGGCGTATTGTGCCTTTTCTTTGTTTCAATGAATTTATGTTACAGTATCCAGGAGGTGAAAGGAATAATCGATAGTGCGGAGTCTAACATGGCATTTAATTTTCAAATGCTTTTTCGAATGAAACTGGAATATAAAGATCTCATAGTCAAAGATATAGGAGAAGTTCAGCCGGATAGTAACAAACTAACAAAGCTCCGAACACTTGCTTGTGAAAATTACGAAGATTCAGTTTCAGATCACTTTATACATGACACTATTGGCGGTAGCAAATACTTTTACCATATGAAGGATCAGGATTATATTGAAGTTGCCGTAATTAAGTATGACAAACAAAAATTTAAGAATGCCAGGTGGTTTAAATGTAGTGGTAGATTTATGTGTCCCCAATATCCCGATTATTACAAACATATTTTAGTACTGGATATTAATGATAAAAAGAAGTTATGGAGAGGTTGTAATATAGAAAATAAAATAGAAGATACTACAAATTCCAGGGAACATTCAGACTTGTCCTTTAATCAATGTGTTATTAATAAGTGGGGATATATTTGTTATTTTGCAAGGGTTCCCTGCAATCTTAAAAACGGAGATGTAATAAAATTAATAATGTGGATCACCAATAAGACGGATATCTATATGGATGATCTCTGCCTGGAACTATACCAATAAATGGCCTGTATCTTCATTCAGGGTTATTGATAATTTATTTCCTGCAATCTGGTTCTCATAAATCAACAGGAAAAAACAATTTAAATTCAGCGCCGGCATTGGGGGTCCCATTTGCGATAATATATCCTTCATGATTAGCCATAATACGCTGGCAAATAGCAAGCCCGATACCTTTACCAGCATATTCCGAATCGTCCGCATGCAGGCGCTGAAATATCCTGAACATCTTTGTGATGAACCTGTTTTCAAACCCTATACCATTATCAGCACAGATAATACAATAAAACTTTTTATCAGGTAAATTCGGATTAATACCAGATAATTCTTCTCCGGTCTTAATTTCACAACTAATTATTATTTCGGGATTAGCTTCATCCCTGGTAAATTTTAATGAGTTATCCAGTAAAGCATTGAATAGAATAATTAATTGGTTTTCATAACCATCAAATACAGGAAGTGACTGGATTTCTACAACTGCTTTTTTCTCTTTTATCTTATCGGCAATATCAATAAGGATATATTTTATCATCCTGTTTAAGTCAACCGGCTTTTTTTGCTCTTCTATTTTAATGAGACTTGTAAGGCTTATCAGATCAGCAATTAATGACTGCATACGGCTTGCCGAATTATTGATCCGGTTTAATGTAGCCAGGCACTCATCATCAACCTTGCCTGTATTCTTATAAGTCAGCATATTACTGAAAACCTGAATTTTCCTTAAAGGCTCCTGCAAATCATGGGAGGCTGCGTAAGCGATTTCCTTTAGTTCGCTGTGAGATCTTTTCAGATCAATTACTTTGGCCTGCAATTCCTGCTGATAACGCATTCTGCTTCTTAATTCTTTTAGCATTATAAAGAACAGAATTAGCGTAATAATGCAAAATATTACCAATAAGTATCTTAAAGTGCTCGTAGTAAGCTTTTGATAAAATTGTTCATGGAAAAAGCTTTCTTCAAGCAATTTATTTTCAGAAGCAAGCATGTCATTGAGCCTTTCAAAACATTCTGTCATGAGTTGCCTGCCTTCAAAATAAAATTTTGATGGTGTTGATGTATTAGCAGTATCCGCATAAATAATATTATCCCTTGCAGCCGCAATGGAAATGGCAATCCCACTTTTAAGCAGGCTTAGTTTATTTTGTTGCTGTGAATTATCTTTAGTAAGAATACCAATATGAGTAATATAGGAATGTGTACTATCAATTGCATCGTTAAATAAACGCAGGTACATCGTATCATGTGTTATCATATAGCCTCGCTCGGCCCTGCTGATTTCACGCAAATAAAGTTGTGTTTTAAGTATTTTTTTGATCACAAGGTTAGTAAGGTCAACCTGGTCATTATATACTGAAAATGTTGTAAAGCGTTCCATTGAGAAAAGAGAAAGCGCCACCATTGAAATGAAGGAAATGCTGAAAGCAAAAACAATTATGACTATTCTTTTTTTCATTGATTATCTGTTCAAATCTACATGTTGTAGAACAAATTCCTCATTGTTTTATAAAAA
>CAISOH010000409.1 GCA_903887005.1 uncultured Bacteroidota bacterium
GACCTCAACGCAATATCGCAGGACAGGATAGATAAAGTGCAAGAAAAGCTCAACAACAGGCCTAGAAAAAAGAACAATTTTACCTCACCAATTAAATTGCTAAATTTACATAACGTTGCATTTGCTGCTTGAATTCAGCTTATGGCTTTTCAATGAGTTTGCCTATGAAATATCATTATGGGTTCGGGTCCATTTGTTCGCGCTTATTCTGCTTCCATTCACTGATTCAGACAAATACTATTTGTATGAGAGTATTATTGGGATACCGCTTATCGCATTTTACTTCTTAGGTTTTTATTCTGTAATGACAACGTTCATAAAGCCAATGGAGAGCGGCGTCCCTGGTATCAAGCCACTTTAGGCTCGGATTTGATTTCGTTTTATTTCGGAGATTTAACCGGCAATCTTTGTCCCTTCATAGATATTTTTCAGTTTCAAAGAGACCTTGATGGCAGGCAGGGGAAGTGTTTCATTAACATTGTTGTATTCCTTCAGTTCCCAAATGCCTTGTTCGTTAATATGCCATGCTTCTATATTGATTGTTTCAGAGTCAACCAGAACATATTCTTTCAGGGTAGGAATATCCTGGTATAATTTGAATTTTTCACCCCGGTCATAATTTCTTGTAGAAGGCGAAAGAACTTCGAAAATTATTGATGGGTTTAAGAAATTCAGTCCATCATTATTCAAGCTGACTGGTTCACCACAAATAACGGAGATATCGGGATAGGTAAACAGGGTATTCTTTTCAATGTGAATGCGGGCATCGCTGCCAAAAGGTTCGCATGGTTTCCCTTTCAGTTTTAGCGACAATGAAACCAACAAGTTTCTTGATATTTTATTATGGGGCATTCTAGTGCCAGACATAGCAAATAACTCACCCTGATAATATTCATGTTTTTCAGTTGCGGCATTTTCCATCTCCAGGTATTCTTCAATAAAAATCTTTTGTTGTATGCAGCTATTGCGGGTTCGTTTATTTCCATTAATTAAAGGTAAGAAAAATAATTTTCAACAATTTTGGATGCTATCCTAATTCATCCTCTTTCATTAACTCGTTATTTACATCATCCCAGTCAAGTGTATCGTCTGGGTTTTTGTTGTATTCCGCCAGACGAATGTCAATCAGGTCTTTTTGCCATTGAGGAATATCAAGATGCATTTGCTCTGAAAGTTTGTTCCACTCTTCAATAGGCAGAAAAACGCCCACAGGATTACCAAGATTATCAAAAGTATATTGTGGCTCAATACTCATTATTCAAAGTTACGAAAATTTTATTTTTAGAAAATGGTAATTTGTGATGTATGCTCCGTTAGTGACGTTGTTATTATTTCCCGAATGTAAGTTTACTCAAGTGCTAAAATTAAAATTAATGCATCAAGGCCATTGCCACCGAGTCCTGCGAAGGGCAGAGACATCGGCGGAGACAGTTGTTATTCTCAGCGGAACTTTTTAACCAAAACCTTACCCCACTTCAACCCCCAATTCCTCTGCCAAATCCTTTTCTACTCTAAGGTTGTTGATGATAAATACCTGCCTGTCGGGCGTGTTCTTGCCCATGTAGTACTCAAGGAGTTTTTGTATCTGTGCTTCCTGGCTTATGAGCACAGGGTCTTTGCGAATGTCGGGGCCTATGAATTGTGCAAATTCTTCGGGGCTTATTTCTCCGAGGCCTTTGAAGCGGGTTATCTCCGCTTTTGTGCCAATTTCCATTATAGCGCGCTGGCGTTCTTCGTCGCTGTAACAATAAATGGTCTTATTCTTATTGCGCACACGGAAAAGCGGCGTCTGCAATATGTAGATATGATTGTTCCGCACCAGGTCGGGGAAGAACTGGAGAAAGAATGTCATAATGAGCAGGCGTATATGCAGGCCGTCCACGTCGGCATCAGTAGCTATCACTATATTGTTGTAGCGCAGCCCGTCCAGCCCTTCTTCAATATTCAGCGCATGTTGCAGCAGGTTGAATTCTTCATTCTCATATACTACCTTTTTGGTAAGACCATAGCAGTTGAGCGGCTTACCTCTCAGGCTGAATACGGCCTGGCTTTCCACAGACCGGCTCTTGGTTATGGAACCGCTTGCAGAGTCGCCCTCGGTGATGAAGATGGTTGATTCCTGTTGTTTCAGATTGTATTCATCACGTCCCTTGGCTGGCGGATCATCATTCAGGTGTATGCGGCAGTCGCGTAGTTTTTTGTTATGCAGGTTGGCTTTCTTGGCGCGCTCGTTTGCCAGCTTGCGTATGCCCGATAACTCTTTGCGCTCGCGCTCGCTTTGCTCTATGCGTTTTTTAAGTGCATCGGCGATAGCAGGATTTTTATGCAGATAATTATCTAATTCTTTATTCAGGAAGTCGGCTATGAACGCCTTCATAGACGGGCCGCCATCCCATACATATTGAGATCCCAGCTTGGTCTTGGTCTGCGATTCAAATACGGGCTCCTGTACTCTTACTGATATGGCGGCGCATATACTCTGGCGCACATCCGAAGCGTCATAATCTTTCTTGTAAAAATCGCGTATGGTCTTTACGAAAGCTTCCCGGAAAGCGCCCTGGTGCGTACCGCCCTGCGTGGTGTGTTGTCCGTTCACAAACGAATAAATTTCTTCGCCATAATCACCGGTATGGGTAATGGCGGCTTCAATATCATTTCCTTTCAGGTGTATGATAGGGTAGCGGAGGTTGTCTACATTTGTCTTGCGGGTAAGCAGGTCCAGCAGTCCATTTTTGGAGATGTAATTCCGGTTGTTGAAATGTATCTGCAAACCCGCATTCAGGAAACAATAATTCCAGACCTGGTTCTCTAAATATTCATGCAGGAAGTGGTAATTGCGAAACACGGTCTCATCAGGCCGGAATACAACCAATGTACCATTGGGCTCGGTAGTATCTGTTTCTTTATGCTCCTTAATCAGTATGCCTCTTTCAAATTCCGCCACCTTTGCCCGCCCTTCGCGGAAAGAGGATACTTTAAAATACTTGCTCAGTGCGTTCACCGCTTTGGTACCCACACCATTCAGCCCCACCGATTTCTGGAATGCCTTGCTGTCGTACTTGGCGCCGGTATTTATTTTGCTTACCACATCAACTACTTTACCTAACGGAATTCCCCGGCCAAAGTCGCGGATGGTAACGCCACCATCGGCTATTGTAAGTTCTATACGCTTTCCCTGGCCCATTGCAAATTCGTCCACACAGTTATCCATCACCTCTTTTACCAGCACATAGATGCCATCATCCACACTGCTGCCATCTCCAAGTTTTCCGATATACATACCCGGACGTAAACGAATATGTTCCCGCCAGTCTAGCGATTTTATACTATCTTCATTATATTGATTGAGTAAATCAGCCATTTTTTAAGTCAAAGGTTAAAAGTGAAAACCAAAAACAAAGTTGACACAAAAAAATGAATCAAATGTTGAAACAGGAAATTTTTTGGTTTTAATTTATGCACAGAAAAATTTATTTCTGATCATAATTCGCAATTCAGACAACTTTACTTCAAAAAATATCGTCCTTTTTTATTTATAGCTTATTAGTATATATTAATACATTAATTTGAAGATAGAAATGTGGTCTTTTTTAATGGAAAAACAACATATTGTAAGGTCGATTTTCATATTTCCTTTGTAATTTTGTATAAAAGGCATTAGTTATGGCAGCCATTTTCATTGAAAGTGATAATATTAAAAGTCTGAAGTTGTTGACAGAGTTGGCAGAACAGTTAGGAGTTACGGTTAATAAATTATCCAAACCTGAAACTGAAAACCTGCATTTGGTCAGGCACGTAAAAAAAGAAAAGAACAGTAAGCAGGTAAGTAATATAGCTAATGACAATGGGAATATTTCTGTTCCTGCCGCCAACGGAAATTATTTTTCAAACTTACGGAGGCGGGTTAAAAATAAAATGACGAATGACCAAATTGATCAACAAATAAAGTCTTTACGGATGGAATGGCAAAGGGATATCTGATAGATACATGCGCGGTCATTAAGTATTTAAATGAAACCATTCCCAAAGCTGGAATTTCGTTTATTGATGAAATTCTTGAAGTTAAAAGTATAATATCTTTTGTAACGGAAATTGAATTGCAGGTTTGGGAACCTTCAGCAAAAGAAGATGTTGATGTTTACATGGATTTTATAGCAAACTCATCCATTTTAAAAATTGATGATGAAATTATTAAACAAACAATTAGAATCCGTAAAAAGTACAAACTGAAAATGCCTGATGCCATTATTGCGGCAACTGCCATAACGAATGATTTTACCTTAATTTCAGACAATGATAAAGATTATCTGAAAATATATGGATTGAAGTACATTAATCCCGTAAATAAAAAGTAAAGCGCTCATTTCTGCGAAAATAGGATAGTGAATATAAATTTTTACAACTACGTTTTTTTACATTGTTTAGGATCCCCCTCATTGAATGATTGAAATTTAAGATATTCCTGATAAAAATCATTTTAATATTTAAATTATTTCCGACCTTTGCCTGGCAATAACTGATGAAACACTTTTTAGTAACCATATTGTCCATACTATACATGGCAAGCGCCTTGAGCCTTACTGTACATATTCATTATTGTATGGGTAAGGTTGCAGGTTTAAGTTTTGCTCATACTGAAGAAGAACAATGCGGCAAATGTGGTATGAAAAAAACCGAAAGGAGCAAAGGTTGCTGTAAGGATGATTATAAGACATTTAAAGCTAACGACCACCAACTGGCAAAGGCATCATTTGATTTTTCTTCTAAGCAAGTTTCAATTACTCCCCAGCCTTCTTATTTTATTTCTTCTGAATCAGCCATTTCCCGGTGCCCTGTTAAATTAAATCCGGCTAACGCTCCGCCACCCGTCCGGCGAACTTGCCCCATATACATATTGGTACAGGACTTTCGTATCTGATAACACTGTTTTTATTTAAGCAATAACAGATGGTAATGCCAGCGCATTTTCATTTTGTTATTGCTTTTCTTTTCATTCTATTTCTTCATTTTTTTAAACTTAAAATAACAACAATGAAAAATCTGAAATTTCTGATTACCGCAGTATTACTGTGTATGGGTTTAGCTGCTTTCGCCCAAAAGACAACAGAGACCTTTAAAGTTTATGGCAACTGCGGCATGTGTAAAGAACATATTGAGGGCGCGCTAAAAAAGAAAGATGGCGTATTTAAAAAAGACTGGGATAAGGATACAAAAATGATCACGGTTACATATGATACGTCCAAAATCACCCTGACGCAAATAAAGCAGAAGATAGCAGATGCAGGATATGATTCAGATGAAATTCATGCAACTGATGAAGCGTATAATAAGCTGCATAAATGTTGCCAATATGCCAGGGCTAAAAATTAACCAACGGCACTTCGTCCAATACGGCGATAAATTTGACATCTTTTAAAAAGCTGTCATATGTGGGTAACTCAAAACAAATTTTACCAGAACAAAATATTGTGAACAATAAAACAAAACCAAATGAAAAAACTAATCATGCTCTTAGCAGTTGCACCCATTATGATGATTAATGCCTGTAACAACACAACTGCCACCTCCGAAAAAGCTGGAAATGCTGCAACAACAAACGAGCCCGCAAAAAAAGATTCTGTTGTCTTTCAAGCAATAGACACAACGAAACTTGCCAAAGGGGTAGTGTTCTACCAATGCTCTATGCATGCGGACATAAATTCAGACAAACAAGGTGATTGCCCTACATGCGGTATGAAGCTTGACCCTAAAACCAAACTGTAACTGACAGGCAAGGAGAGTAATACCCCGGAGATGAAAATAATATAATGACCGCATTCAGGAAACAAATTGGGGAATACGGCGCAGGAATTTATTTGCTCATTTTTGAAATAATAAAGGTTCTGCGCCACAAAAAACCAACATTAATCTATGGTTCGTAAACTTATAGAAATAGCGCTTCATAACAGGTTCATTGTGCTGCTTATATCAGCCTGCCTGTTTGGATGGGGCATATATAGTGTTCAGAATAATCCCGTGGATGCTATTCCTGATCTGTCTGAGAACCAGGTAATCGTTTTTACAGAATGGATGGGGCGTAGTCCTCAGATAATTGAAGACCAGGTTACCTTCCCGCTGGTAAGCAATTTACAGGGTGTTCCGAAAGTTAAGAATATACGGGGATCGTCCATGTTCGGGATGAGCTTTGTATATGTCATATTTGAAGACAATGTGGATATTTACTGGGCGAGGACAAGGGTGCTGGAGCGGCTCAATTATGCACAAAGATTATTGCCTCAGGGAGTAACGCCTTCGCTCGGTCCGGACGGTACTGGCGTTGGGCATATATTCTGGTACACACTGGATGCAAAAAAAATGGACCTCGGTGAACAAAGGGCCTTGCAGGACTGGTATGTAAAATTTGCACTTCAGACAGTTCCCGGAGTAGCTGAAGTAGCCTCATTTGGCGGATTTGAAAAGCAATACCAGTTGGTAGTTGACCCTGTTAAACTCCAGTTTTACAATGTATCGCTCATGGATGTGATGAATAAGGTGAAAGCCAATAATAATGACGTAGGGGGTAGGAAATTTGAGATGAGCGATATGGCGTACATCATCAGGGGTTTGGGTTATGTAAAAAGCAAAGAAGATTTGGAAAGCATTGGTGTTGGTAATTATAATGGCATTCCTGTCAGGGTTAAAGATATCGCATCCGTTCAGATGGGTGGTGATCTGAGGCTTGGCATTTTCGATGAAAACGGGGAAGGGGAAGTGGTTGGGGGTATTGTTGTTATGCGCTACGGCGAAAATGCAGACCGTGTAATTAAGGCCATAAAAGCCAAGATGAAAGATGTGGAAAAAGGATTGCCGGAAGGTGTAAAGTTTCATACAGCTTATGACAGGAGTGTATTAATTGAAGAGGCAATTCAATCTGTTAAAGGAACATTGGTCGAGGTATTGATTACAGTGTCTATTGTAGTAATTATATTTCTCTTTCATTGGCGGAGCGCTTTGATAATACTGATACAATTACCAATATCGGTGGCTGTCAGCTTCATATTGTTACAGGCTTTCGGGCTTTCTTCCAACATCATGTCTCTGACAGGCATTGCATTGGCCATTGGTTATGTGGTTGATGATGGAATTGTAATGGTGGAAAATGCATACAGGCATATTGCTGACGAACAATTAAAAAGGCAAACAAATGAGTAATTGGTTTAAAAGAAATAAAGATCCGCTTTCTTCTGAGGAAAGGCTTAAAATAATTGAACAGGCGGCAAAGCAGGTTGGCCCCGGAGTTTTTTATTCTACTATAGTTGCGCTGATATCCTTTTTGCCTGTATTCATGCTTACCGGTATGGAAAGTAAATTGTTCAGCCCATTAGCATGGACGAAAACATTTATCCTTTTGGTTGATGCTTTTCTTGCAATTACCCTTGCGCCTGTCCTGATTTCTTTCTTCCTGAAAGGCAAGTTAAAACCTGAAAATGCGAATCCAATTGTAAAAGGGTTGGAGTATGTGTACCGGCCTATGCTGAAGTTGTGCCTGGACTGGAGGAAAACAACTATAGCAGTTAATGTAATAGCCGTTATTATCGGGGGGGTAATGCTGATGCGGTTAGGCTCAGAATTTATGCCGCCGCTTGATGAAGGGTCTATCTTATTCATGCCTGTTACCTTACCCGATGTATCAAACTCTGAAGCAAAGCGGATTTTACAAATCCAGGATAAGCTCATTAAAAGTGTTCCTGAAGTAGATAATGTCATGGGCAAAGCAGGAAGGGCTAATACGGCTACAGACAATTCTCCCATCAGCATGATCGAAACAATAATACTTTTAAAACCAAAAAATGAATGGCGGAAAGGCTTAACAAAAGATGACATTATCAATGAGCTAAATTCAAAAATGCAAATACCCGGCACCACCAATGGATGGACGCAGCCGATTATTAACCGCATTAATATGCTTTCTACGGGAATAAGAACTGACGTCGGTTTAAAAGTGTATGGGGAAAATCTCGATACTATTTACTCGCTTTCTCAAAAACTAAAAAAAGAATTAGATGGCATACAAGGAGTGAAAGATCTGTATGTAGAACCGATAACCGGCGGAAAATATATTGATATCGCTGTGAAAAGAGAGGAAATAGGCAGATATGGATTAAGTGTGGATGATGTAAATGCTACCGTTGAGAGTGCGCTTGGCGGGATGAAATTAACCACTACAATTGAAGGCCGGCGCCGTTTTTCTGTGAATGCAAGATTTGGCCAGGACTTCCGCAATAACCTGGACGCATTAAAACATCTCCAGGTACAAACAATGAGTTTCGGACCAGTTCCTCTTGCCGCGGTTGCAAATATTTCCATATCGGAAGGACCACCAATGATAAATTCAGAAAATGCATTATTAAGAGGCGCTGTGTTGTTTAATGTGCGTGACAGAGACCTTGGTGGAACAGTAACAGAAGCGCAACGTAAATTAAATGCAATGATAACAAAAATGCCTAAAGGGTATTTTATAGAATGGAGCGGGCAATGGGAAAACCAGATCAGGGCAAACAAGACATTAAAACTTATTATGCCTATTGTTCTTGTACTTATATTCCTGGTGCTGTACGCCACTTATCACTCGTTTAAAGAATCAATTCTGACGATGATTACAGTTCCAATCGGATTAGTGGGTGGGGTAGTAATGGTTTATTTCTATGGAGTGAATTTATCTGTTGCGGTTGCAATAGGATTTATTGCCTTATTTGGAGTAGCTACTGAGCTTGCAATGCTGATGACCATATACCTCAATGAAGCCATGCAAAATCTTGTAAAAGATAAAGGCAATTCGAGGGAAACTATTTCGACTTCCGATTTACGGGAGTATATTATTAAAGGCGCTACAAAACGCCTTCGCCCGGTGTTTATGACGGTTTCAGTTGATTTGTTTGGGCTCATCCCCATTTTATGGGCAACAGGTGTAGGAAGCGATGTAATGCGTCCGATCACCATTCCGCTCATAGGAGGAACAATTTCTACTGTAATATTTGTGATGTTTGTAACCCCGGTAGTACTTGAAATAGCAAAAGAACAGGAACTTAAACGAAATGGTAAAATCACATTAATAGATGCACATGAGTAAAATAATATGGATAGTGACGTTTCTATGCTCCTGCATTTATTGCAAAGGACAAGTAATGAGCCTTGACAGCGTTTTTAACAATATAAAGGTTAATAACCCCGGCTTAAAAATGTTTGATGCCGATATACGGTCAATGGATGAAGCAGCTAAAGGCGCACGCAGCTGGATGCCTCCAGAAGGTGCCGCTGGCTTCTATATGACTCCTTATAATCCCAAAATGTGGAGTAACACATCAATGGGACAATCGGGGCAATTTATGATTTCAGCACAACAGATGTTCCCAAATAAGAGCAGGCTGAATGCGGAATCAAAGTATATGGAGGCAATGTCATCATCCGGAAAGGAACAAAAGAACTATACACTCAATGAATTGAATGCTGAAGCAAAGAAGAACTACTATACCTGGATGATGAACAAGAAGAAACTGGTCATTCTGGAACAGGATGAAAAACTGCTCAACTTCATGATACAGAGTGCCGAATTGAGGTATAAGAATGGCATGGAGAAGATCAGCGCATACTATAAAGCAAAAGCAGCGCTGGGCAATGTTGAAAATATGAGGATAATGGTAGAAAGCGAAATCAGGCAAAAACGCATTTTGCTTAATGCGCTCATGTTCAGGGATAAACAGCAGCCTTTCGAAATTGATACTGTTTATACCATCAAAGATTATTCCGGGTTATTACTTGATACTACTTTGTTTATTAATGCAAGAAGTGACATCAAAGCAATTGAAAAAAATATAAGTTTAGCCAATTTGCAGGTGGACGTAGAAAGAGCAAAACTAAAACCGGAATATGGAATAAGATATGACCATGCAGTTGCCTTTGGCGATCTTTCGATGCAGTTTTCATTAATGGGAATGGTGAAGATCCCCCTTGCACCCTGGTCGTCAAAAATGTATAAAGCCAATATCGAAAGTATAAAATGGAAGGCTGAAGCCCTTAACCAGCAACGATCAATGATGATAAATGAGGCCCAGGGTATGGCGGGCTCTATGCTCGCAGACTTTGAAGCAAAGAAGAAACAGGTACAACTATTTGAAAACAATATCATTCCTGCATTAAAAAAGAATTACCAGACCATGCAGTTGGGATATGAACAAAATACGGAAGAATTATTTATGCTTTTTGATGCCTGGGAAACGATGAACATGACGCAACTGGAATATATTGATCAGTTGCGCCAGTTGTTGCTTATGCAAAACGAACTGGAAAAATTACTGGAAATAAAATAAATGAACAATGGGTCGTAAATATAAAATACCACTTTTAAATTTGATTACGTTTTTTCTGATTTTCTTGTTATCAGGATGTCAGCAATCAAATAAGAAAGATGACAAGCAACAGGATATGCCTGGCATGGATATGGCTAAGCCCACAGCCAATGCCAGTGATCTGAATTTATCGTCCTTGTTAAAACCTACAAATGGATTTGTGGTTTCATCAATTACAACCACAACAATCAGTAGCAGTGAAATAAGCCCTGTGATAAATGCCCTTGGCAGGATAGCGTATGATACCAGGCAGGTAGGTGTTATATCCTCCAGAATAGCAGGAAGGATTGACCGGCTTTATGTACGTTACCGTTATCAAAAAATAAGTAAAGGAGATAAGATAATGGATATTTATAGTCCTGAATTATTGACTGCAGAAGAGACCCTGTTATTTCTATTGAAGAATGACCCTGCAAACTCATCACTTATTAATGCGTCAAAAGAACGGTTGCAGTTAATAGGTATGAATACGGAACAGGTTCAAACTATTATAAATTCCCGTAAGCCGATAAATGCAATAACAATTTTTAGCGACTACAGCGGGCATATTCATGAGGCAGGCACAGAGAATAATATGCCGGTCAGCTCCGGCGTGATGAAAGATATTTCATTAACTACCGAACCGCTCTCCATAAAAGAAGGTATGTATATGCAAAAAGGGCAGGAAATATTCAGTATTTACAATACGGGCAAGGCCTGGGTATTACTAAATATTTATACAGATAACCAGGATGCAGTTAAGTTGGGCAATTCATTACATATTATTTGTGAAACCGCACCCGACAAAGATTTTAATGGAAAGATTGATTTTATAGAACCCTTCTACAGAAAAGATAGTAAAATGCTTACAGCCAGGGTTTACTTTGATAATTCAGTACTTCAGATACCAATTGGAAGCCAGGTAAAAGCTACTATTAATACTAATAAACGGACGGTTTCCCTGTTACCTGCAAGTGCTGTTGTTTCTCTCGGTATTGATAAAATAGTATTCAGAAAAACAGATGGCGGGTTCAAAGCTAAGAAAGTGGAAACAGGAAGTATTATTAATGACCAGGTACAAATTTTAAGCGGCTTATCCGTTCAGGATTCTGTAGCAGTAAATGCGCAGTTTTTGATGGACAGCGAGAGTTTTATTAAAGTAAATGAATAACCAATGAAGGCAGCACATATTTTATTACTTATCTTTTTTATAGCAACAGCTTGTAAAAATAAAGATGTAAAAGAGACAAAAAGCGATGTTTATTACACTTGCTCCATGCATCCCGAAATCATGCAGCCGGGCCCCGGTAAATGCCCTATATGCAATATGGCATTAATTCAGGTGAGTAAATTGAAACCAACAGGAAAAGATGAGATAGTGTTGACTTCACAGCAAATTGCCCTTAGTAATATCAGCGTTGATACGATTCATAATGGCATGATGGGCGCTCAGCTCATATTGACAGGCACACTGAATTTCGACCAGGCAAAAATCAGCGCAATTAGTTCAAGAATAATGGGTAGGGTGGAGAAACTAAATTTCAAAAACCTGGGCGATTATGTAAAGAAAGGCGATAAACTTTATGATTTATACAGTGAGGACCTGAACAATGCAAAAAAGGAATACCTATTGGCTATAGAAAAAAAATCATCGCTTGATAATTCTATAATTGACTTTGAACAGATAGTAAGAAGTGCTAAAAATAAATTGCTGCTATGGGGGTTAACAGAATCACAGATACAAACCCTGGCGGGTTCAAAAGAAGCCGGGTTGAACACTCCAATTTACAGCAACGCAAATGGTTACATTACTTCTTTGGATGTAAAAGAAGGAGACTATATAATGGAAGGAGGTACTATTGCCCGCCTGGCAGACCTTTCAACATTATGGGTGGAAGCGCAGGTATATAGCTCTGAACTTTCTGAAATCAGGAAAGATGCAGTTGCAAAGATTAAAGTGGGGCAAAAAACTTTTACGGGGAAAATTGAATTCGTCAATTCCGAACTTAATCCCGACAGCCGGATAAATATGGTAAGGGTAAGCATACCTAATAATGATAACCAGTTAAAACCGGGTATGCCAGCACATGTAACCATAATAAACCCGGAACATAAAATGCTTTCCCTGCCTGTTGATGCAGTGCTGAGAGATGGTAAAGGGGCTACTGTCTGGTTAATGACCCGTCAGTTTACATTCAAAAACAGGATGGTGGAAACGGGAATGGAAACAGGTGACAGAATTGAAATTACTTCCGGTCTGGAGGATGGAGATATTATTGTTATCACCGGCGCTTACCTTCTCAATAGCGAATATATCTTTAAAAAAGGAGCGGAGCCGATGGCTGGTATGAAAATGTGATTCAACAGAATTTTGAACTGACACTTCGGCTATAGCTCAGTGTTAGCGCCAATCACATTGTAAATAAAAAAGGGAATCAGGATAACAATCCCAATTCCCTGCCAAGAGCTTTTGCCGAATGACCCAATTACAAATTCCTGGTTCCAAAAAATCAACCCTTCCTTTTCCCCTTATAACCACCGGCGCTTTCTTTGTTGCCATAAGACCTTACATCACCCGAAAACCTCGGCCCCTGTGGCTTGGGCCTGCTGCCGCCGCGGGATTCGCCGCCATAACCGCCTCTGCTGCTACCGCCACTGTCACCACCGCCGGCAAAAGAACGCTGTTCAGCTTCTTCAAGGCGCACCTTGCGGCCCTTGAATTTCTTATTGGAAAGGTGTTCAATAATATATTCGGCTGCATCACCGGGCACGTTGAAGAAGCTGCTCATATCCCGTACAGTCATACGGTCTATGGTATTGGCATCTATATCAGTTGATTCTATAATAAACTGTAACAACTTCTGCGCATTAAGCCCGTCCTTTTCGCCAAGGTTAATGAACAGGCGTACAAACCTGTTACCCCTGCTGCCACCACGGTCCCTGTCCTTGCCTTCAAAGCCGGCATTCAGGTCTTCGGTATCCTGGTAAGCGTCTATAGTGTCTTTCAGTTGCAGCCATATGAGCTTGCGAATCAGTTCATCCTTGTCCACCTCTGCAAAGGTCTCGTGTATAGAGTCCCTGTATAATTTGGCAAAATCAGCTTTCGGTTCCGCATTTGCAATCTGCTCTAAGTAAAAGAACAGGCGTTTGCGCACCACTTCAGCACCATCAGGGATATCGCTCTTATGAAACTTTTGCTTTACAAGGCGTTCTATCTGTCGGATATTCGATATCTGTTTGGGTGAAACGATAGACATACAAATACCCGATTTGCCCGCGCGTGCCGTACGGCCGCTACGATGGGTATATACTTCCGGATCATCAGGAAGCTCGTAGTTGATAACGTGGGTAATATCATTCACATCAATACCTCTTGCCGCTACGTCTGTAGCCACAATGCATTGCAGCGCCTTGCTCTTGAACCGCTCCATTACCTTAGTACGCATCTTCTGGTCCATATCTCCGTGCAGCGGGCTCACGAGGTAGCCCATCTTCATCAGTTTTTCCGATACTTCCTGTGCGTCTTGCTTGGTGCGGGTAAATATGATACCATAAATGCCGGGGTTGAAATCCAGCAAACGGCGCAGGGTTTCAAAACGGTTATGGTGGTTGGTTACAAAATACTGGTGGTCAATATTTTCATTAGTCACGTTTGCGGCGCCTGCTGCAAATTCCTTCCAGTCTTTCATGAAGCGCTTGGCAATGCCGCGCACCTCATTGCTCATAGTGGCCGAAAACAACCAGGTATGCTCACGGGCAGGAGTACTTTTCAATATCAGGTCTATATCCTCGCGGAAACCCATGTTCAGCATTTCATCGGCCTCATCCAATACTACGTATTGAACGTGTTCCAAAGATATTGCCTTACGTTCCAGCAAGTCTATCAGACGACCGGGAGTGGCTACGATCACCTGTGGATGCGCCCTTACTTCCCTCATCTGGCCGGTAATGGGCACACCGCCATATACAGCGGTTATACGCAGTCCGCGCATATGAGTGCCATACTTGCTCATTTCCTCTTGTATCTGCATACAGAGTTCGCGCGTGGGGCTAAGCACTAAGCATTGTACGTGTTTTACTGACACGTCCACATGATGAAGCAGCGGAAGGCCATAAGCGGCGGTTTTTCCGGTACCGGTCTGTGCAAGCCCAATTATGTCTATCGGCTCAGATAACAGTTGAGGAATTACTTTTTGTTGAATAGGAGTAGGTGTCTCAAAGCCAAGGTCTGAAATAGCTTGCATCAATTCTTCTCGCATGGAGAAGGAAGAAAAAGAAATCATTAAAAGAACTTTTTATAAATATAATGCTCAGCCAATTCAGCGAAGCGGGTGCAAAGGTATGGAAAATAAATGAATAAAATCGGAATGCAAAAGTTAAAGTAAAATAACCAGCTATTTCCTCTCTAATTGGGGCAGTATGTCTAGTCCTGAAAAAATTCACTTAGAATTGATATACCTTTTTATTTTTCGATCCTATTTCATTTATGATAAACCTGATAAAGGCATAATTCAAATACAAAATCAGGAAAATTCTAATTCCAGCAACCCTGATTCAGACAAAAAAGTCCTCGATAATTAAAAAAAAATAGAGGGTTGAATTTCGACCCTCTATACTTACTTATTATCCAATATCAAAAATCAGTTTTTTGAATTTTGAATTTTGATTTTTGAATTATTAATACCTGTAATGATCAGCCTTATACGGACCCTCCTTGGGAAGGCCTAAGTATTCAGCCTGAGTATCGGTAAGCTCTTCCAGTTGAACGCCAACTTTAGCAAGGTGCAGGCGGGCAACTTTTTCATCGAGGTGCTTAGGCAATACATACACTTTGTTGGTGTACTTACTGTGATGCAGCCACAGTTCTATCTGTGCCAATGTCTGGTTGCTGAAAGAGTTGCTCATTACGAAGCTTGGGTGGCCGGTAGCGCAGCCCAGGTTCACTAAGCGGCCTTCAGCAAGTACAATCACTTCCTTACCGTCAATGTTATACAGGTCAACCTGTGGCTTGATGGTATCCTTTGTAGTGCCATAGTTGTTGTTGAGCCATGCCATGTCTATTTCTATATCGAAGTGGCCGATATTACAAACAATAGCCTTATCCTTCATAGCGCGGAAGTGCTTTTCCGTAATAAGGTCGCGGCAGCCGGAAGCAGTAACAATGATGTCAGCTTCTTTCACAGCGTCAATCATCTTCTTTACTTCAAAGCCATCCATTGCAGCCTGTAAAGCGCAGATCGGGTCTATTTCTGTAACCATAACGCGTGCACCAGCGCCACGAAGTGAGTTTGCAGAACCCTTGCCCACGTCTCCATAACCGCCCACAACAGCCACTTTACCGGCCATCATTACATCGGTAGCACGGCGGATAGCGTCCACCAGGCTTTCCTGGCAACCGTATTTATTGTCGAATTTAGATTTTGTAACAGAATCATTAACGTTGATAGCAGGAATTGGCAATGTACCTTTCTGCATCCTTTCGTACAAGCGGTGAACGCCGGTAGTAGTTTCTTCGCTAAGGCCCTTTATGTGTTGTACCAGTTCCGTATAATGGTCGAGCACGATATTGGTAAGGTCGCCGCCATCGTCAAGGATCATATTCAGCGGACGGTCTTCGCTGCCGAAGAACAAAGTCTGCTCTATGCACCAGTCAGCATCCTGGAGGCTCTGGCCTTTCCATGCAAATACACCGATACCTGCTGCGGCAATAGCTGCTGCTGCGTGGTCTTGTGTAGAAAAGATATTGCAGGAGCTCCAGCGAACTTCAGCGCCGAGTGCTGTCAGTGTTTCAATCAACACGGCAGTCTGGATGGTCATATGCAGGCAGCCGGCAATGCGAGCGCCTTTCAGTGGTTGTGAAGGGCCATACTCGGCACGGATAGCCATTAGACCCGGCATTTCTGCCTCAGCAAGCCTGATTTCTTTACGGCCCCATTCTGCAAGGCTGATGTCCTTTACTTTGTAAGGTAATTTAAAGTCAATTTTTGAACGAGTCATCGTGCTCATATATGATTTTTTATAAAAATTTTTGCGAAGGTATGAAAATTATAAATACGAACCGTTTTTACCGGAGAATTGATTGCCCCGGCAATTCCTTGAATCAAGGTCCGGTATTGGGTTATTTGAAACCGAAAAGGAAAGTAAAAGTTAAAGAATCAGCATGTTTGATAAAACATTGCATTTCTTTCTTAATTTCATTTTTAGTATTCTAAAGTTACCTTTGTCCAAATGGGAGTTGTCTTCAGGCAATCTGCAAAAAATTCGATAATTGTATTTGTTGGAGCTCTTCTGGGCGCATTAGTCATTTGGCTTTCCACCAAATATATACCTGACAAACGAGAATTCGGATTTACCCAGGAATTAGTTATGTGGTCAATGACTTTATCACAATTATTGATGGTGGGATTGAACAGCACACTTATTGTCTATATCCATAAGTTTGCCAACGAAGACCGCAAAAGGGAGCTATTAATAGGTTTTTGCCTGGTAGTACCTTTTATTTTATCGATTTTATTTACGGTCCTTTATTATTTTCTGCGTTCTAAAATAATAAACCACTTCCAAATTGAAGACCGGCCCCTGATGCAGCAGTATTTTATGTGGTTCCCGGTCTGCACATTGATTTTTATATACATGACGCTACTGGAGTTATTCCTGGGTTCCCAGATGAAAGTCGCGATATCTTCTTTTATGCGTGAAATTATATTAAGGCTGCTGAATATCGCTTTACTGTTTCTTTTTGCATATCATTACATTAATTTTAATGGGTTTGTCACTGGCTTTGTGCTGATTTATCTTGCCCCATTATTTTTATTTTTTCTACTGTCTTTAAAGACAACGGCTTTTGGATTTTCTCTTCAACTCAATAGTTTTAGTAAGGAAGAATACAGAGAGGTCATACATTTTTCCTGGTACCATTTCTTATTGAGCGTATCTTTTACATTAATGGGCTTTATGGATATGCTGCTGGTACCTTTTTATGATCACCGCGGATATGCATCAGCGGCCATTTACAGGATAGCGCTTTTTCTTATAGTTATTATGCAGATGCCCTCAAAAGCTTTTATACCTGCCAGTTTCGCCGTTTTGGCGAAAGCGTTTGCAGATAGCGACATGGCGAAAGCCAAAGATATTTTTGTCAGGTCTTCGCTCAATATTCTTATTCCTACAGTAGGTATAGCTGTGTTGTTATTTTGTAATCTGAATAACGCAGTTGCAGTGATAAAAAACGGTTATTCAGAAATTATCCCCGTGTTCTATATACTTTTTATCGGATACTTTTTTAACCTGGCTACCGGAATGAACGACCAGGTACTTTCGGTAGCCAACTATTATAAATTTAATTTTTATCTTTCTCTGGTGCTGATGGGAATGTTATTTGTCATGATAAAGTTCCTCGTTCCCCGTTATGGGATTTACGGAGCAGCATTTAGTACGAGTACAACGCTTGTAGTTTTCAATATCCTGAAATTCTTTTTTGTCTGGAAAAAATTAGACATGCAGCCATTCACAAAAAATACTTTGCTGGTCATAATTGCAGCATTACCGGCATTTGCCGCAGGGCATTTTTTTCCATACTTTTTCAATCCTGCCAGGCATGTATATATACATAGCTTTATAGATGCCGCGGTAAGAAGCAGTATCATTATTATTGTTTACCTGGCAATGCTGTATTGGTTAAAACCGTCACCAGACCTAAGTGAGTACATAGCATCAATTAAGAAAAATAAGAGACTTTATTAATAAAAGCAGTGTTCTCAATGGAGGCAACATACCTGATATTCAGGAAATCAGTTCCAGTAATTTCATCAATTTTTAAAGACCCTTTTATATACTACCTGACCATCGAATTGAAGCTTTATGATGTACATTCCGGCTGGTAATTTTCTCAAGTCAAGGCTGGTAACAGTATTATTTACCTGTTGTTCCGCTAGTATCTGGCCTGTTCCATTTATAAGTTGAACAGAACCTTCACTATAGCCTACAGGCAGCTGTATTATAATATTATCATCAGTGGGATCTGGAAAAATATTTATTGTTTCGGCAGATAGCTGTTTAATACCAACGTCACCAAGGATCATTAGAATAGCAGATGAAGAAGTGTCAGGGCAAAAAGAACCATTAGAAACTACGCAACGATAATGGGTGGTGTTTAAATAGATACTTGCATTATGGATAGTTAATGTATTTGTGGTTACGCCGCTGTAAGGCCAAACATTTGCAAGATCAACGAATCCTGTACCGGGATCTTCCTGCCACTGGTAAACCGGCGATGGCAATGAGGTGCTGACGGTATAAATTGCACTGGCGCCGGCAATAACTGTATCGTGTTTAGGTTGGGAAGTAATTGCATTGACACAGTTACTAATAATACGTATCCTATTGTTAAGATTATCAGTAAAATACAGGCGCCATGAAGCGTCAAAAGCCAGTGTTGTATTGTCATTCATTTCAGCAGCTATTGCCGGGCCACCATCGCCGGCATAACCGACGATTCCGTTACCCGCTATTGTTGTAATAACACCTAATGGCGATACCTTCCGAATCCTGCTATTGGATTGGTCATCTATGTAAATGTTGCCGGCACTATCTAGAGCAACCCCTGTAGGATTATTAATTTGCGCAGAAATAGCAGGTCCGCCATCACCAGAAAAGCCAACAGATCCAGTACCTGCAAAAGTTGTAATAATGCCACCCGGAGCAACTTTCCGGACTTTGTTGCTTGGTGATTCAGCAATATATAAATTACCTGTAGCATCTAACGTAACACCGAATGGCTGAAATACCTGTGCCGATGTAGCCTGCCCGCCATCTCCGCTACTTCCGGATCCTCCGGTACCTGCATAAGTAGTAATAGTACTGGATGTTGCAACCTTACGAACCCGGTTGTTGGAACAATCAGAAATAAATACATTTCCAGTAGCATCAATTGCCAATCCGGAAGGCTTGAATAATTTTGCAACCGTTGCCGGCCCACCATCACCACTATAACCAGGGAGTCCTGTTCCGGCAAACGTGGAAATAAAGCCCGTTGTAGAAATTTTGCGCACCACATTATTGTTAAAATCCGCAATGTATAAATTGCCTGTTCCATCAATAGCTAAATTTATCGGGTTGTTAAGTCTCGCAGCAGTAGCCGGGCCACCATCTCCGCTATAGCCAGAAGTTCCAATTCCCGCAATAGTAGTAATAGTACCTGATGGAGTAATTTTACGAATAACATGATTGTAAAATTCAGACTCATATAGATTGCCAGCAGCGTCAAAAACCAAGCCATTTGGGTCGGACATAGACGCTGAAGTTGCCGGACCTCCGTCTCCGATGTATCCGGCAGTACCATTGCCAGAAAATGTATTTATGATCTGGGAGTTAGCTGCAAACGGAAAGAAAATGAGGATGTATAAAATATTTTTCATAATGCATAAAGATATTAATGATTCGCAATTTTATAAAAATTATTTTATGAATACAAAAAAAGCCGCTAAAAGCGGCAAGTTTTATAAGGGATAAATCGTTTTGTTCAGAAAGTGTATGTTTGTTATTTGCTTTTTCGCCAATAAACGCCACTTTTATCAATTGTTATTATCTCATCTGTAATGTTGTTTTTAGTTCTGTAATCAACTACTGCCTTTTTACATTGATCCAATGCTCCCCAGTCATCAATAATAATAAATCCGCCCACAGATACCTTGGGGTATAAATTTACCAAACCATCCATGGTTGACTCATAAAGATCTCCGTCAAGCCGAGCAATAGCTAATTTTTGAATTGGAGCAGTTGGTAAAGTATCCTTAAACCAGCCCTTTAGAAACTTCACATTGTCAGTGAGTAAATCGTACTTTCTAAAATTATTTTTTACTGTTTCCAATGGAATGGCAAGTTCCTTAAATTTATAATGGAAATCGCCCTTATCAGCTGCATATTTTTCTTCATTTGGTTTAGGGAGGCCTTCAAACGAATCTGCAACCCAAACATTCCTGTCTGTAACGTTAGAAACTTTCAGCAACGCATTCATGAAAATACAGGATCCCCCGCGCCATACGCCTGTTTCAATAAAATCTCCGGGAACATTATCTTTAAGCACCTGTTCAACACAAAATTGAATATTTTCAAGCCGCTTAAGGCCAATCATGGAATCAGCATAAACCGGCCAATCCCTGCCTTCCAATCTATCTTCCTTATTAAATTTTACTACACTGCAAATAGCGTAATTCTTTGTTCTTAGAATATTATCTAAAAACTTAAGTATTTTTATTGTAATCTTATTATTGTTTACATATACGGGTTTATATTCTCCTAATTCCATGCGATGATAATCTATCAGTACTTTCTTCAGGAGATCAATGTAAAGTGGATTGTTCATAATATTTAATTATATATATTTTAAGCTTTTTGTATATTGTTAATATTAAATATAAGCCGTCAAATTTTTGAAGTTGTTACAAGATTTGATAGTCTTTTAAAAAGATTGCATAATTACGATTTACTTTTTAATTGCACAAAAAAAAAAACAAAAAAACTGTAAATGTATCTGATTTTATATGCGATTGATACTTTGACGTTGAACGGAATTATATATAATTTATTATTTTACATGTCTTGTCTCTGCCATATTTATTTAGTAAATTTTACTTTAGCCAATGGAAACGCAGTTTTATAAAACTATCGGATAAGTTGAAAATCACCCTTCATCATATGTTTTTTATCTTTTAAGGTATAATAAATCATATAAAAATAAGTACCAAGATCTTGTTTGGAACCATAAAATATGCCATCCCAACCGGAATAAATGTCCTGTGTAAAAAATACCCGCTGACCAAAGCGGTTAAAAATACTCAAGGAAAAGTCTTTATACTCTGCAAGCGAACCCACTACCCGTATGATATCATTTCTGCCATCGCCATTGGGTGTAAAAGCAGATGGGAACCATATATCGCAAAAATCATACGTTACATTTATGGTGTCGCTGGCAGTACCGCAAATATTTGATATTGTAGTCCAATAAGTTCCTGTTTCTGATATCTGAAGACTTTGTTCATGACCGCCATCTGACCATAAGTAGGTAGCCTGATTTGCATTTACAAGTAAAGGCAAGATATCACCGGTACATAAAGTAGTATCCGCACCAAGATTTACAACTGGCGGAGATATTTCTGTTACCTGTATAGCGTCAGACGCGCTGCACCCATTAATTGTTACAGTAAGGCTGTAACTACCACTGTTTGAAATATAAATAGAGGGAGCATTGCTGCCATTACTCCATTTAAATACCGCACCGGCAGGTTGCACGGAACTGAGGGCTATTTCAGTACCATTGCAAATAGCCGTGTCATTGCCTAATGATATAACAGGGGAAGGAATAAACGTTGTATAAAATGTGTCAGCATACATACTGCAACTACCTTTAAACGCATCTACCCAATATACACCTGTAGTGTTCACTGAAATATTTGAAGCAGTACTTCCAGCATTCCATAAATAAGAACTATAACCTGCAGGGGCATTCAGTGTTAATGGGCCGGAAGAAGCACAAACAGTAATATCGGAATGATTATATATGGTGTCGTGCAATGAAACTTCAATATATATGCTGTCTTTGGTTATGCATAATTGCTGAAATGAAATATCGTCTAAACAAAAATCATTATATAAATAAGAAGAACACTGATCAATAATTTGTATGATAGCGCCTGTTGCACCTGAAGGAGCAGTCCATTTATATATAACCTGTTGCCAGTTTAATGCGCTGCCAAGAGCTGCAAAAGTGTATGTAGCCGGAATTCCGGCCCCAACCGGAGTTATTTTGACAAATAGATTTGGATTTGATATGCCAGATGGGTCATACGTCCAATATGCATACCAGGCAGTAAACAGATAATCATAACCTGCAGAAACCGGTATCGTTTCCTGCCAGGCCACAGAATTAGCAGTAGGAGACCCTCCGTTTAATGCCATCATATTGCCTGTGGGAGGATTAGTATGATCATTAAAATGTACCCCAATACCAGGGTCTGCCAGGAATATGTCCGTGCTTATAGTATATTCATTTGAGAAAGGAATCGTTGATAAATAAGTATAGTCAGGACTTAAAAAACCGGTATTCCCAGCGCTAAAATCACCATTTACCACAAGGTTACCAGGCACTATCGATCCTACCGTAAGATAATACCAACCGGAAGTAGTGCTGACTGTAAGCGAGGGGCTAAAAATACTTGTATCTGATAAACCCAAGGGTGGCGACCAATGTATATATGTAACCGGATCCGTACCTTTAAATATTGCAGGGAGTGTAAATGTACTGTTCTTACAAACTTGTAATGAATCAGGTAAGCTTATAGAATCATTGCACGTAACGGATACAGTGGGGCATATATAACCCACACATGCAGGATTGCTTTCAGAAACTAAAGATGTTTTCCCGGTTTTTGAAGAAACTGTTCCATAAACATTTAATCCTGTTTGGTTAACAGATACCGAGACCTGGTTTAAGTTATTTACAACAATATTTACAGTATGTGTTCCGGCAGTTAAAAATACAGTTTGAGTAAAATGAGTAAACGTGGAAAAATAAGTTAATAGCGGGAGGGCTGGCTCGGAAAAAGTTAACGGAATAATGCCATCTATGTTAGTGCTGGAAATGTTATTGTCACTTGCAATATAAAAATCCAAAACTATACTATCATCAGAGCATACTCTGAAAGGCCGGCCAAGTGTCATTTCATATATAGTAATGCCTGTTCCATCTGTAACATAATAATTTGAATTAAGACAGCTTATCCATCCGCCGGGCTGTCCAAAAGGATTACTCGACCAGAGGAAAACTTTGGTAATTATATTGGCATTATTACCAGGTATTACTGCAATAAGGCCGGGAAGTGCAGTTAGTGAAATTGCGGTGGGCACAGTTGGAGTTTCGGCAGTAAGTATCCAATAAGGGTCTGTAACCGGGGTAGCGCCATTCGCACCTCCCGGAATAGCAAAACCTGTAACCGGGTTATAAGCAGTATTAATGGTTAAAGAATTAACCAGGCACTGAGTTTTCGCCGGATAACCGGTTATGATAAAAGCAAACAGGAACAAACATTTTTTCATAATGAAAAAATTTGTGAAATTGACATTATTTATTATCCAAAATCACATTCCAATTACCGAATCAGTGTCACATTACCATGTTTATGTAATACCTTACCGGTACTGCTGGTCGCTTCCACATCGTAGATATATACATCAAAAGGCTGTGGTGTGCCATTGAAAGTGCCATCCCACCCATTGTCGATATTTGACGTCTCAAATACTTTATTGCCCCTGCTGTTAAAGATGCGGAAGTAATGTAAATTGGCTATTCCTCTGGTAATGATTTTAAAATGATTGTTGATTCCTGTACCTGGAGTAAAGGGATTAGGTAAGGCGAGCAATGTTATCGAATCGTTGCATGGATTTGCCGCTTTGGCGCAGGCATATCCGGCACATCCCGGATCGCTTTCAGACACTAAAGTATTTAATCCGGTTTTAGATGAAACTGTTCCTAAAACATTTAACCCCGCCTGGTTTGCAGATACAGTTACCTGGTTCAGGTTATTTACAACAAAATTAATAGTATGGCTTCCTGTAGTCAAAAAAAACGTCTGTATAAAATGAGTATATGTTGAAAAATAAGAATACAATGGGAGGGCAGTTTCAGAAAATGATAATGGAATGACACCGTCAATGTCAGCACTTGTAATATTGTTGTCACTTGCAATGTATAGATCGAGAATCAAACTGTCATCCGAGCATAGTTTGAAAGGGCGGCCAAGTGTCATTTCATAAATTGTTATTCCAGTTCCATCAGTAACATAATAATTTGAGTTAAGGCAGCTTATCCAACCAAAGGGCTGCCCAAGGTGATTTAGAGCCCAAAGATACTCTTTAGTTACAATATCTGCATTATCACCTGGAACCACTGGGATTAGTCCTGACAACGACGTTGCAGCAATCCCTGTTAGGACGGTCGGAGTTTCAGCGGTTAGTATCCAGTGAGGATCTATTATCGGAGGTGCGCCATTTGCCCCCCCTGGGATAGCCAAACCCTTTATTGGGTCATATGCTGTATTAATAGTTAACGAATTAACCAGGCATTGAGTTTTAGCCTGGAAACAGGAAATGATAAAAGCCAACAGGAGTAAATACTTTTTCATAACGAAAAAATTTGTGAAATTGTACTATTAAAAATTATCCAAAATCACATTCCAATTACCGAATCAGTGTCACATTGCCATGTTTATGGAATACCTTACCAGTACTGCTGGTCGCTTCTACATCGTATATATATACATCAAAAGGTTGTGGTGTACCATTGTAAGTGCCATCCCAACCGGCGTCGATATTTGCCGTTTCAAATATCTTATTGCCCCATCGGTTGAAGATGCGGAAATAATTTAAACTGGCTATGCCTCTTTTTAATATAGTGAAATGGCTGTTGAGCCCTGTGCCTGGTGTGAAGGCATTTGGTAAAGCAAGCAATGTTTGGGGATCAACGTTAATATTGATGGAGTCAACTATTTTACAGCCCCATTCACTCACGGCAGTCACTATATATTTTGTACTAACTTCTGGTGAAGCTACAGGATTTGAGATATAAGCATTATTTAACCCTGCATGTGGAAACCATGAAAAATAAACACAGTTGGTCTTAGGAGATAACTGGTATCCTTCACCGGGATAAATAGTTACATCATCGCCCAGGGTTATTACTCCGGAAGGATGGACATTGACCCTTACGTGCACTGTGTCTTTACAACCAAATGAACTGCTAGCGAGGACAATATAATTCTGAGAGGTTATTACCTTTGCCCATGGAGCGATTCCCATGGAGTCATCAAGGTACATGCCAGGGTGCCACTCATATGCTATTCCACCTGTTGGCCTGAATTGAACAGAATCCCATGGGCATATATTAAATGTAGTATCTAATCTGGCGAAATTACCGGGATGGACAATTAATTCAGCGGAATCCATTCCCTGACAGCCTGCAGGTGTACTTACTGTTAAGAAAAGTTGTGTATAGTTTCCTGCAGTAAATACTACTGCGGTGGAATTTGAATTATCCAAAGAAACGGATGGCGTCCATTTATAAATATAATGGGAATACCCTTGGGGAACTACCGAGGCATTAATGTGAACGGTATCGAACTGGCATACCATTCTGTTATCTCCTATATAAACTTTTGGTGTTGGCTCAACGTCAATGTAAAATGAATTTACAATGTCAGGACAACCATCCATGGAGGTTGTAAGACTATATAAAGCGGAGGTATCAGGTATAATAGTCGGACTGCCGATTGTAGATGATGGTATTCCGGTAGTAGGCCGCCATTGGTAAGTTTGTGAATCGTTCCCGGTGGAATATGCCTGTACCGCCATTCCTTTGCATATTGCGGTATCGTGGTTGAAGAAATTAAGCGTATCCCACAGGATAGTTACTTTCACGGTATCCGCTCCTGAACATCCGCCGTCAGTAACCTGTAACCAGTATTTGCCGGTAGCGGTAACAATTAATGTTGGTGTTGTGCTGGCATCGCTCCATATATAGGTAGGAGCTACATATTTGATTGAAGATTGCAGTGTATCGGATTTCCCTTTACAATTCAGATAATCAGGGCCAAGATCAACAATAGGTTGTGGTGATATGGTGACATGAATAGTATCCGTTGTGGTACATCCCTTATTATTTACCTGGAGCCAATAGGTCCCTGTTATTGATACTGTTATGGTAGTGTCAGTGACGCCTGTATTCCATAAATAGGTATATCCTGCGGGTTGTACAGATGTAAGTAACAGCGTATTGCCTGCACAGAAGGAAGTGTCATTTCCTAATTTGACTACAGGACTTGGAATGTAAGTAACATTAAAAGTATCTATCCTTGTTTTGCTGCATGCAGCACTATTATATACCCACCATGTGCCGCTGCTGCCAACAGTAATAGCAGTGGTAGTACTCCCTGTATTCCATAAATAAGAAATAAAGCCGGCAGGTGCATTAAGGGCTAAAGATCCAGCCGATGAACATACAGTAGTGTCATGGTGGAAATAAGTAGTATCCGGAGGAATAACAGAAACGTATATGCTGTCTTTTGCTGTGCAGATTTGTTTGAATGAAATATCATCAATAACAAAATCGTTACCACCGGCAGAGGTTTCGGCATCATATATGCATATGTTTGCCACTGTGCTGGGGCCGCTATTCCAGGTACTGAAAAAATTGACCCATGTACCAACGGCAGCGCTAAGTGTTACAGCTGTTCCGATTAATGTGCCATTGATGCGGAACTGGAGTATTGGGTAAGTTCCGGGGCCGGAAGGTGAAGCATTGGCGAACCACGCGGAAAAATCATAGTCGGTATTTGGATTAACAGCAATTGTCTCGCACCATACATCTACCGGAGTAGGCCCCCCGTTTATTATCATCATGTTGCCGGTACCGGTAGTATGATCTCCAAAAGAGGTAAATCCTAAATGTACATCATGGGGATCGAAGTCAACAGAATAATAACCTTCTAAAAGGATCGTGCTCGGAGGAGGCGAATAAATATATCCGCTTGAAAAACCCGTATTCCCTGCACTGAAATCTCCGTTTATTACCAGGTTGATTTTAGACACTGATTGTAAAGTAATGTAATAATAGCCTGAAGTACCTACTGTTAGTGTGGGCGCTAATATGGTTGTGCTGGATAAGCCGGCAGGTGGCGTCCAGAGATAGCTTAAAACTGGATCTGTGCCGGTTAAGGTTGCTGGCAGAATCACCGTGGTCCCACTACATGGATGCAGGCTGTCAGTCAGATTAATAGCATCGTCACACAATGGAGGAGGTGGGGAGCATACATAACCCACACATCCGGGATTACTTTCTGAAACTAATGAGGTATTGCCAACCTTTGAAGAAACTGTTCCATAAATATCTAATCCAGTCGGATTATCACCAACTGCATCATAATTATCAACCAGTATATTAACAGTGTGAGTTCCGGAAGTTAAATAAACAGTTTGCGTAAAATGTGTAAAAGTGGAAAAATTTGCTATTACAGGAAGTGGCGGCTGTGAAAATAACAGCGGTGTTCCGTCAATGTTAGTGGATGCAATATAATTATCGTTAGCAATATAGAAATCCAGAACAATACTGTCTGCAGAGCACATTCTGAAAGGCCTGCTTAGGGTCATTTCATAAGAGGTACCTACTCCCAAAGTGGTGTAATAATTTGAATTAAGGCAGCTTATCCATCCACCTGGATTTCCAAAAGGATTTGAAGCCCATGGACCGACCCGGGTTACTACATCTGCATTATTACCAGGTACCACTTCTATCAGCCCTGATAGTAATGTTCCAGACATTGCTATGGCAATCAATGGCGTCTCAGAAGTTACTTTCCAGTGAGGGTCAATCACCGGAGTGCCGCCATTTATTCCTCCGGGGATCGCTAAACCTGAGACCGGGTCATACCCTGTATTGATGGTTAATGAATTAACCAGGCATTGGGCCCTTGCCTGGTTAATGGCAATGATAATAGTTAATAGGAGTAAATATTTTTTCATATAGCATGAGCTATAAAATGGTTACAAATAGGTTAACCAAAAATCAGATTCCATTACCTGATCAGCGTCACATTGCCTTGCTGCAGGAATTTTTTTCCGGTATTTGTAGTCGCATCTACTTCATAAATATACACACCAAAAGGCTGCGGCTTACCATTAAAATTCCCATCCCATCCGGCGTCAATATTGGTTGTTTCATAAACTAAATTTCCCCAGCGGTTATAGATGCGGAAATGGTTCAAAGTAGCCATTCCTCTCTTAATTATTTTCAAAATGTTGTTTATTCCTGCACCGGGAGTAAATGCATTAGGCACGCCAAGTAAAGTAGTAGGATCAATGCGAACGTTAATGGAATCTACAACTTTACAACCTGCCTGGGTCATACCATGCACTATGTAGTTGGTACTTGTAGTGGGGGCAGCAATAGGATCTGCGCCATTGGAATCACTGAGCCCAACCGGAGGCCACCAGGAAAAATAGACACAATTCGTTTGCGAAGCAATATGGTAGGTTTCTCCCGGATGCAATGTTACAGAATCACCCAGGTATAATACGCCTCCGGGCTCTACCTTGACATTAAACCTGAAAGTGTCCAGACATCCGTACTGCGAAGTTCCTATAGTCGTAAAGGACTGCGAGGTAATGGCATGCAGCCATGGAGCAGAGGAGGTAGAGTCAGTGAAATATATGCCGGGATGCCATTGATAAGATGCAATAGTTCCATAAAGGACGTCGGCATAATACATATTGGGTACCAAATGGACTGAATCGCCGGGGCAAACGTGGATATCTGCGAAGGCAGAGTCGAAATTTCCCGGATACACCACCACAAATGCAGAATCTGATCCTGTACAACCCGCAGTGGTAGTTACATTTACAAACAGTTTCGTACTGTCGCCTGCCCTGAAGATCACTGTTTGCAAGGTAGGGTCATCTAGAAAAGTGGACGGTGTCCATTTAAAAATATACTTATTGTACCAATTGGGCATTACACTGGCTGTAATATTTACAGTATCAAACTGGCAGACCTTTCGGTTCCCTCCCAGGAATACCAATGGGTTTGGCTGCACATCTATATAAAACGAATCTTTTTGGTCCGGACATCCCGGATAGGAACCTGTGAGAATGTACCAGGCGGAAGTATCAGGAGTAATAAGCGGACTAGGCACTTTGGATAAAGGGACACCTGTAGTCGGCGTCCATTGGTAGCTCACTATTGGGTTAAAGGAGGCGCTGCCTGTTACGAAACGCCCAAAGCATATAGAAGTATCACGGGAATAAAACGAAAAGGTATCAAATACAATCAGTGTTGTGATAGAATCGGCCCTGGAGCATCCTTTATTTGTGACCTGGAGCCAGAAATTCCCCGATGTGTTCGTAACAAGTGAATCAAGATTGCTTCCGCTGGACCATAAGTAAGTCATGCCGGTATCATAATAATCGTATGAATTTTTAAGGTGGGCAGGCGCCCCGTAACAACTGAAAATATCCGGCCCAAGGTCCACCTTGGGCGTTACACGGGCGTCAACAAATATGGTATCGTGCCCGACGCATATACTGCTGTCAACTGTTACAAAATAATTGGCGGTACTGAACACCTTTATCGTTGGCGTCGTATCACCTGTGTTCCATAAATATTTTCCTAATTTGTAAGTTGCACTTAATATTATCGTATCACCCTGGCAGATATTTGTATCAATACCGAGGTTTATCGGAAGCGGGTTTTTATATATGTTTATAGAACTGGAAGCATCACATCCGTAAGGTTTTGAAATGTCTAAGGTGTAAGTGGTGCCGGATGGCGGTGGCAATGCAGGCGGGCTCACAACAATGGTAGTATCTGATGTATCCTTAGTGCTCCATACATAATTATAGCCAATGAACTGGGCATCAGGAGATAAGGTTACTGTGTCGGAACAAATAGTTCTATCCGGGCCTAAACTAAATGTAACAGCATCCGGGTTAAACATATACAGCTCTGTTCTTTGCAGGTCAGTTAAGGCGGTATTGAATATGGCTACGTCATCCAGATCTCCTGTATATTTACGTACGCCCGAGCCAATTGCTGCATTCTGGCCAAGCATAAATTTTCCGCTGGGAGGAGCGAATGCGGAAGGGAAAAAACCGGCAGGCGCATTATTAACATAAAAATAGAAATTATTGCTTTTCTTTACTAAACAGAGGTGGGTCCAGCCAGCCCCTGGTAAAGGTTGGTTAAGGAACTGTCCTACGCCGCCGAGGTAAACGCCTATATTGAAACCGGGGCCCATGGGTCCGGTGCCATCATTAATCACAAAACCACAACCATTGGCAGCCGGGTTTCCATTATATAGTATTACAGATGTTTGTGGAGTTGTTGTTACATCATACTTCACCCAGCAGGCATAAGTAAAATCACCAGAACCGGTAGTAGTAGGGAAAAACGCATGTTCCGCCTCATTTTTCACTCCATCGAAACTATATGCATTATTAGCATTCCCGAACCGATCTTTGATAAGGGTAGGCACTGTAAATGTACCAGGGGGAGCTGCAGGGGTAGTGAGGTTATTCCCATGAAAGGTATGGTCAGTCATATCACCGCAAAATGGGTACCATGCTACAACAGGGTAGGCGGCGGCGCTGTCGGGGAAGGGGTTTACATAGACTTTTGAGTAGATGGCGCAACCGGTGGTGGGTAACTTATAGGTAATAATAGCAACTTCAGAAGATATGCCGGTCACTACTCCTGATACCGGGTCAATACTGGCAACAGATGGATAATTGCTGCTCCATACGCCACCTGCCGTAGCATCGGCCAGTGTAATCTGGTTGCCCTGGAATACATAGTTGTAGCCTGTAATAGGCGCTGGTAAAGGATCAACCGTTAAACTGGCTACTGCATAGCAGGAAGTAGGAAGGGTGTAAGTAATATAAGAACCACCGCCTGCCATACCTGTGACAGAACCGGAAAGTAAGCCAACTGTTGCAATGGAAGGATTGCTACTGGTCCATGAACCGGAATAGCTGGCATCGCTTAATGAGATTTTTGACCCAACGCAAACTTCGGGCTTGCCGATTATTGCCGTTGGCAAAGGATTAATGGTAATTACTGCAGGTACTGTACACCCGGTAGAAAAGGTATAAATGGCAGTATCAAAACCGGCCTTTAACCCGGTAACAGTTGCAAAGGTGGTGCCCGAAACAAGCGTTGCGGTAACGGTATTACTGATAGACCATGTGCCGCCGAAAATGGCGTCACTTATGGTAGTTGAAACGCCTACGCAAATAGTAGTATTCCCTGATATAGGACCGGTGGGATTTACCGTAACAGTAACTGTAGCCCTTGCCCCGGCTGCTGAATAAGTTATAATGGCGGTCCCGGGAAATACACCGGTTACAATTCCTGTAGATACGCCAACTGTTGCTATAAGCGCTGAACTGCTCGCCCATGTGCCGCCTGCGGTAGCGTCTGCCAGTGTATCTGTTGAACCCTTGCATACGGTGGTTTTACCTGTTATCGGGGCAATGGCAAATGATGAAAAAGACAGGAAAAAAGAAAATAATGTAAGATAAATATATTTCATAAAAAGTGTTTTAAAAATTAAATTTGTTAGGGTGTATATACAAAAAAACAGCGTCCATAACCTTATTGCTGAACAATGGCAGCAAGCGGGACATGGTACGTAAAATCCATACTGTATCAGTAAGAGTTATAGCTCTTTTCATAAACAGTTAATCAGGGTAATATAAAAATGTCATACAAATATATAAAAGTA
>CAISOH010000410.1 GCA_903887005.1 uncultured Bacteroidota bacterium
AGTAATACATAAAAAATCGAAATTTAAATTATAAATATTTATAAAATATTCGGAATGAAAAAAACGACTAAAAAACCGATACAAATACAGGTGCCGTTAACACAAGCAATAGCTAATGATCAAAAAAACAAGAGCAATTTTTATTGGTTATTGGCATTAATTGTGGTTACCACCATTTGTTTTTGGGGGGTGTTGAATTGTGGTTTTGTAAATTTTGACGATGAGTTGTATATAATGAATAATCAGTTATTACATTCGCTCAGCTTATCAAATATATATGATTGGTTTTTTACTGAAAAGGCAATTTATGGAGGAAATTATCATCCCCTTGTTACACTTACAAATGCTATAGAGTATTCGATTTCGGGCCTAAATCCAACAACATATCATGTCACCAATCTGGCCATTCACCTCATAAATACATTACTGGTATTTATGCTCGTAATGAAAATAAGCCGGCAAAATCAAATAATTTCTTTTGCTGTAGCTATATTATTTGGAATTCATCCCATGCATGTCGAATCGGTGGTATGGATCAGTGAGCGTAAGGATGTATTGTATGCTGCATTTTATTTGAGTGCAATAATCCAATACATAAACTATGTAGAAAAAAACAAGAAGGTGAAATATGTATTATCAATAATGTTTTTTCTCTTATCCTTATTGAGCAAATCAATGGCTGTAACCCTGCCCCTGGTTTTACTGGCAATTGATTATTATATGAAAGGCAACATAAAAAGAACCAACATCATTAATAAACTGCCTTATTTTTTATTGTCGCTGACATTTGGCTTTTTGGCTATTTATTCTCAAAAATTACAAGGCTATATTGCTGACTATGGTTATTCTACAATTGACAAGTTATTTCTTACTTCTTATTCCTGGGTATATTATCTGTTGCACCTGTTTGCCCCGATAAACTTATCTGTTTTACACCCATTCCTGAGAGGGGGGCTTCCGGCAATATATTATTTGTCAGTATTAGTAGTCATATTAATCGTAGTAATAGCAATAAAATATAGAGAACTCCGTAAAACCATAATATTTGGGTTGCTTTTCTATACTTTGAGCATAAGTGTCGTACTCCAATTCGTTACGGTTGGCGCGGGTGTTGCTGCGGAACGTTATACTTATATTCCTTATATAGGCCTGTTTTATATAATCGCCGTTTTGCTCGAACCATTTTATCAAATACAAAAAACATTGGTGTCGTCTCTGTTCGTAATTACTGTTTTGATATTCGGTTACATCACCATTGACAGGTTATCGGCATGGAAAGATGGTGAAACGCTTTGGCGGGATGCCACTGCGAAAAATCCGGAAACTGCGGATTATGCATGGTATGGACTGGGAAATATCCTGAAGGAAAAAAATGGTAACAGAGCAGAAGTAATTAATGCGTATAACAAAGCTATTTCCATTAACACCGCTTTCCCAAATTACTTTTATAACAGAAGTATTGCAAAATTTGGCTATGGCGATACCACAGGGGCGCTCAGCGACTTAAATAACGCGCTCCTGATAAAGCCGGCTTACCCGGAAGCTTTTTATTCCAGGGGAATCATTTTAGAAGAACAATCGAAACATACAGAAGCTGTAAATGAATATTCCAAAGCGATCAATCTAAGACCAGAATATTTAGAAGCCATATTCAACAGGGCTATAGCTTTTAAAAATGGTCAGCAATATGATGCAGCCATTGCTGATTATAAAAAGGTATTGTCATTAAATCCAGAGTATATCAACGCCTATACTAACCTGGGCAATATATATTACCTGAATAAAAATTATAATGAAGCGATCCGCAATTATAGCAAATCACTATCAATAGATTCCAAACAGGCAAATGTATTTATGAACCGTGCGGTAGCCTACATTGGCTTAGACAAAAAATACGAAGCATGTGCTGATATTAAAACCGCAGTGGAATTAGGAGATCCAAACGCAAAGCAGGCGCAACAGGCATTGTGTAAATAGAGCCCTATACAAATATCACCTTGTTATAAATCTATATTGTGTCCGATTATAACATTCATTTTAAACACTGTATGATAATAAATATTTATACAGGTTACTAACATTTTTACTTAAAATTGCGCCTATACATATAGGATGTACGACGAATTAGATTAAAGGTGGTTAATCAGGAGAAAGAAAAAGTAAATTTATTCTAAGCATTGGATAAAACAATTAATGTGAGCGCTCCATTGCATGTTTCAGAAAAGAGTTTATCATGCCAAGATGAACTCAGTATTCTGATAAAGGCATGTATTGCCCATTCCAGGAGCGCCCAAAAAAAGCTTTATGATATTTATTCACCTGATGCTTATGGAACTATAAAAAAATTCATTAACAATAATGAACCGGTTGCGAAGGAGATATTAAACGATTCCTTCTATAAAATATTCAGGGATATCAAACAATATTCTTTCCAGGGTGCATTTGAGGGGTGGATCCGGCGTATTGTGATAAATACTGTTGCAGATCATTTGAGAAAAACTGTAAAGTACGACCAGCCTCACAAAGAACTGCAACCTGAAGATGCATTTATTAACAGTGAATCGGTAGAAAATTTATCACACAAGGAATTATTGAAAATAATTGATACGCTGCCTGGCGCGCAACGCGAGGTCTTTAACCTGTTTGTTTTCGAGAATTATTCTCATAAAGAAATAGCAAAATTATTAAACATAAATCAGAACAATTGCAGATGGCATTTGAATGACGCACGGAGAAGGTTAAAAGAAAAATTAAATTTTTTCATAAAATAAAATGAAAAGACATTGAAAAACTATAAAAAATATATTGACGACTTTTTCAGGGAAAAGTTAGGCAATTACAGGGAAACCCCACCACCTGAGGTCTGGGATGATCTTGAAACCAGGTTAGATGGTTTATTGCCCGATATGCAGCATTTTTCTTATCGCTGGCTCAGGCACTTCGCAATTGTATCCTTAATACTATTGCTTGGTGTTTCACTCGTAAAGAAAATTTCAGGCAATTCAGCATCTGAAAATACTCCTATGAATGAAAAACCTATTGCTAAAGTACAGGTAGGAATACCTGCTACAGGCATAACAGCAGATAAAAGCCTTGTAAAAGGTGAAGATGGGGTATCAGCAGAAAATAATATGCCGGATAAAAAGGTAAATGAAAAGCTTGAAAAATCCATGGCCATTGACCAACAATCAAAAACTAATAAGCATTCTAATAATAATATTAATAGCCATAACAGAATTACAATTGCTAATAAACAACCTTCCCAAAACAAATTTCATGCTTCAGTTAAACTGAATAATGAGCCTTTGCAAACAGAAAATATTTATCAGGGCAATAGCTCAAAAACGGGTCCTGCGGAAGGAACAAGTGAAAGCACTCAGGCTTTGGGTTTTAATGTAAATACATCCGCCAGCCAAAAATCAGTATTACCAGGTACATTTAAGAAAGAAAAACCGGATAATTCAAAAACAAAAGCAAGCGAAAAGGTTGGCGATGCACACAATAAACCAGCGCTTCATAAATTTGAAGCAGGTATTAAGGGTGGCTATGAAAGAGGTTTTTATGATGACGCAGCAACAAAATTTGTTGCCGCGCCTTACCTGCAATACAATATAAATCATAGGTTTTCTATTATGGTTCAACCAGCTATTAAGTCTTCAACAATTAGTACAAGGAAAATTGGAAGACCTCAATCCAATTACAAATCAAATAATGATAGTAATGCTACCTTATCCGGGAATCCTGTTGTAAGTTATATTGTGGAAGGCGGAAGCACTACGGATACGCTATACACAACAAAATACACTTATACCCAAACCCATGATTCAATTGTAAAGTCTTATACTTATGGAGGATCTTATCTGGAATTTGAATTTCCAATCTTACTGAAATATAATATTTCTCAAAACGTATCAGTTTATGGCGGCGTAAATATTAATTACAGCAAATTATTGGGCATTAAAGAAAATATTTATACAAAACAAGGAATAAAGATATCCATTGACAGCACTAATACCACATCGGGTGCCCCTAACCATTTGTCTATAAATAGTGTAATTATTCAGAGTACTCAAAATTCAAACAATGACGGGTCATTATATGCTACCCCTTCAGGAGGCCTTATAAGAGTTGGTTACATGCTGGGCTTCAGTTATGAATATAGTGACAGATGGTTGTTTGATGCATTAATTCAGCAAACCCCTGTAAAGCCTTATATGCAAGGCGGTTATAACACCAATACTTCTGTGTCGTCTGCATATTTCAGGTTATCTGTGGGTTATAAACTTATTAAATAGCGGCGCCTTATTTTCAATTTTTATAAAAAATCCTTGTTACACCTCAATTCATGGTTGAAAAATTCAGGCTCACATTAGGGGATTCTGAAAAAATAATTGATTTTTGTATAAACTATTGCCATGACAAAGAACCTATACCTGCTGTTTAGTATAGTTTTAGCGATTGGCTTAGTATTACCAGCACATGCCCAGACAACAACCCGGATCATTACAACTTTTGCAGGAAGTGGCATAGCTGGTTATAGCGGAGACGGAGGAGCTGCTACCTTAGCCAAACTGGATTCACCTTCATGTTTAGCTATAGATGGCTCCGGTAGCATATACGTAAATGATCAAAGGAACAATTGTATCCGCAAAGTAGATCCATCTGGAATCATAACTACTATTGCAGGGATGGGAACATCTGGTTTTAGCGGAGATAACGGACCGGCAACTGCAGCTAAATTAAACCTGAATTGGGGTGTTGCCGCTGATGCCGCAGGTAATGTTTATATAACAGACCAGGTAAACTATCGGGTACGTAAAGTCAATACTTCAGGGATTATTACCACAATTGCAGGAACTGGAGTACCAGGTTTTAAGGGAGATGGTGGCCAGGCTACTGATGCGAAATTTCAGGCCCCGCTGGGTATAGCAGTTGATGCTTCGGGAAATGTATATATAGGCGACCCAAGTAATTTCCGTATCCGTAAAGTCTCTGCATCAGGGATTGTAACTACCGTTGCAGGAAATGGCCTATATGGTTTTAGCGGGGATGGTGGGCCTGCGACATCAGCAGAATTGAGCTATATCTGGGGATTAGCAGTAGATGGCCCGGGCAATCTTTACGTTTGTGATGGCGCAAACAACCGCATACGCAAAATCAATACTGCCGGTATCATTTCAACATTTGCAGGCAATGGAGCAGCAGGTTATACCGGTGATGGAGGACTGGCAGTATCCGCAACATTAAACCAGCCTTTAGGGGTATTTGTCCATAGTTCCGGCGAGGTATATATATCTGACTGCCACAATAACTGTATTCGTAAAGTTAATACATCAGGTATTATATCTACGGTGGCAGGAACCGGGGGCAAAGGTTTTGACGGAAATGGAGGCCCAGCAACCGCTGCACAATTATTTCATCCGATTTCCACGACCATGGATGCCAGGGGGAATATATATTTAACGGACTTAGACAATGTAAGGGTAAGGAAAATCTCCGCCACAAATACATTATCCTTTACCGGTGGCAGGAACCAGATTTTAGAAGCATGTGAAAACACCTCTTCGTCATATGTCAATAAATTATTGACGATTATAGATTATGATGCCGGGCTAACGGATACATGGAGCCTTTTATCAGCTCCGCAACACGGTTCTATCAGTATTTCTTACAGCATAACTTCAAGCGGGAGAGAATTTACCCCAGGCGTTTTTCACTATGTTCCGGCTAGTGGATATATAGGTGGGGATACATTTGTAGTAAGGGTAAGTAATGGAATCATGTCTGACACAACTACAATTTATACAGTAGTAAATACAACACCATCAGCCGGTACAATAACCGGCGCTTCAAGGGTTTGTGTCGCGTCGTCAATTGCATTAACAAATACCATCAGCGGCGGCTTTTGGAGTAGCAGCAATGCCTCTGCCTCTGTTAAAGGGGGCGTTGTTACAGGGATATCTCCCGGAACTGATACGATTATTTATATCGTTACAAACATTTGTGGCATTGATATTGCCACAATGCCGGTTACTATAGATTCATTACCATTAGTTGGTGGAATAACAGGGCCTGATGCTTTATGTGAAGGATCGTCAATCACACTATCTGAAAACCATGACGGAGGCGTATGGAGCAGCAGCAATGGATATGCAATTGTTGACTCAGGAGTAGTTACCGGGTTATTTCATGGCTCTGCTATTATTAAATATACCATAACGGATAGTTTTTGCTCCGCTGTAACAAAACATAATATTACCATTGATAGCTTCCCTGATGCAGGCCTTATTACCGGTTTGACGGCGGTATGTATTGGTTCTGAAACCATAATATCGGCATCTTCCACAGGCGGTATATGGAGCAGTTGCAATGCCAATGCTGCTGTTTCGCCAATACCTGCAAAAAATTACCAAAGTAAGGTTACGGGCATTTCAGCAGGCATGGATACTGTCTTTTATTACGTTACCAATTCCTGTGGAACGGATACTGCCAGTCAAACAATTGCAGTTAATCCGTTACCGGTGGTCCCAACTGTTATTAAAAATGAAAATATATTTTCTGTTCCTGCTGGTTTTTCATCCTATCAGTGGGCGCTAAACGGAAAACCAATTCCCGGTGCTACCATTGATACCTTTATTGTGGATACTACGGGCAATTATACAGTTACAGTTACGAATACTTATGGCTGCCCTGTTTCTACAGATGCTGTACTATTTTCGGAATGCAGTGCTGATGAAATAAATGTTTTCCCTAATCCCGCTGAAACATTGGTATTTATTCAATGGTGTAAAAAAGTTACCGTAAGATTAGTATGCATGGATGGCAAGGAACTAAAAGCTATTGAAAATGTAAATCAAATAAGCCTTGGAGATCTGCCAAGCGGAACATACTTACTAAATATTTTCGATGCCAATGGTAATAGAATAAAAACGAAACGTATTACCAAAGTAAAGAAGTAATTGTTTTTTGGAATTGGGAATTGGCCTGACAATTCCGGAAAGGATGATAATTGCAAACTGAATATTTTACATTATTTTCCTTTTTACCCATGCCCGGAGTGTTTCCCATTGCATAATACTATCCACTGGCTCTTTCACTGGTCCGGTATAGGGTGCACCACGGCGGATATAATACTTGTTGAAGGTGGACTGGTTAATGCCCCACTTCATTAGAAACTGCTTGCGGCCATTATTTTTTTTCACGCGCAGGGTTGACTTGGACTGGAAATGATAGACCCTGCTTTTGCCAACGCCTTTAAATATGCGGCAGCCGGCATACCACATCTTCATGGCGAAATCATCGTCACTGCTGACGCCGGGGCTTAGCTCTATGCTATAGCCGCCGGTAATGAGCCAGTATTTGCGGTGAACTATGGTGGGTGGCCATGTAGAGCCTGTCCAGTCTGGTTTCTGAAAGGTGTTGTATTCTTTCAGCAACCGGGCTTCATTAAATGTTTCGATGGTTTGTCCGAAGTCTTTATTTATAACACAGGGGTTGCTGTAGTCAATTGGTTCTATCATGGTACATGAAAACATGAAGCAATCTGTGCCGGCTTTGTTTATTTCTTCCATTATGTTTGTATCCCAGCCGGGGCATACATACATATCATCGTTCATATACACTATGTATTCGTGCTTCGCGAGTCCTGCGGCTTCATTTACCGCTATGCAGATACCTACATTGCTTTGTGAACTGGTATAGTCAAGTCCTTGAGCTTTTGCCCAATTCAGCGTACCGTCGCTGCCATCATTTACATGCAGTATTACCTGGTGGGTGTATGCTGAATTTTTGCGGATACTTTCCACGCATAGCTTTACAAAAGCGAGGTTGTTCCATGTAGGTATGATGATTGAGAACATTATGTTTGTTTATATTACTTAACGACAATAAATGTCTCCCGCAATGGCGCAAAGACGCTGAATATAATAATTTAATAATGAGTAAGCAGTAAAAATAAAGGAGCAAAATTACTGTTAATAAATATAAAAACTAATCCTGTTCAGAGTTTATCTGTTTATCGTATGATTGTCCTGAAATAATTTCTGGCGGTGCATTTAACTTTTTCTGGTGTAAATTCTGACGGATAACTAAAATTAGTAAGCGAATAATCCATTTGGCCAAATAAGGCGGCTTCAGTAGCTATTTCATTGTCTTTGAGGTTAACCGGAAGATTAGCAGTATTATATTCCTGGAATAAATTGAGACGGATATGTGGGATGGAAGCTGTTGCATCAAAGCATAATATTCCGGTATAAATATTATCAGGATTATCTCCCGGATTTATGGTTACATCTGTATCCGCGGTATTAAAAATCATTTCCGGTATTCCTGTATTTTCATTAATAATAATCTGGCGGACGGTATTGACAAGGTCATTCCAGGAGGCGTAATATGTTGTACTATCAATAGCGTATAAAGATGGTGTTAATCCATCATGTAAATTCTGTAAGCTTTGTCCGTTGAATCCGCTATTCCTACAGCCGCCAGGTAATCTCAGGCAGTAACTAACTACATTTTTGTATTCATATTTTAATATATCATGGTTTAAAATTGTATCTCTCCTTCCATGACCTTCTTCGCGTATCCCGTTTTGATCTGCACAAAATTCAACAGCCCTGGTTTGTCCGCCTTCCCTTGAATAATAATATTCGGGAGATTTTACGGGAGTACCATCGCAACTTCCATCTCCGGCGGTAATTTTGATAAATACTACTTTTTTTCTATTGCTGTCTTTTACTCCTGAAACTATATCATTATAGGCATTTATTCCCATAAACAATTGCCACTGGTCCTGGTCTCCAACAACATAGTAGGAAACAGTTCTATGCAGGTGATAGCTGCTGCACCCGGAGTGAATTAATACCAGTACCAGGAATAATATCTTATTTTTCATTTTGTATGGCGAAGATCATTATTGCGAGTCAAACCTAATGCTTTTTACTTTTTTGTTTGTTCTGTTTTATTGTTTTGGTATCGCATGTTTTATATAATCTGAAATAATTTCTACTGACCCAGGATACATGTCCGCAGGAGTTTTCAGGATCCCATTCCGACCCAAAACCATTTGAACTTTTACTATAAGATACCTGGCTATGTAATGATGCTTCCATTGCAATCTCATCCGGGTTTAAGTTAGCTGGTTTTGAGCAGGTATTGTAACCTTCAAATAATACAATATTGACACAAGGTATTGTTTCTGCAACTGCTTTTGCTAAAAGACCGGTTTGCACATGATCGGGATGATCCTTTGGGTTTATTGAAGAATCCCAGTCAGAAGTATTTATCCATATTTCCGGTATTCCCTGACTTTCATTTTGCATTATTTTTTTTATCGTTAAAAAAAGGTCTTCATAACTATGGTAGGTAGTACTGTTATCAATTGCCGGCAGGGAATTAATGGCACCTGATGATAATTTTGTTATAGTTTCATGAACTGCCTCAAAACATCCGTCTGGTAATCGTAAACAATAACTTACTACATTTTTATATTGTAATCTTACAATTTTGTGATCTGTAGTTCCACGAACAATTACATTTGAGTCAATTTTCTTGCTATGCGGGCTAAAAATATCAGAACAAAATTGAATCGCATTGTTAGCGCCATCTTGCCTTGCATAATAGAATCCAATATTTACTCCATTCCCGCTGCAATTTGATTCCCCTGCTGTGATATAGATCATTACCACTTTTTTGTTATTACAGGTTGAAGACGATTTAATATCTTTAAATGCATTCACTCCCATAAATAACTCCCAATCGTCGGGGTGAGCGCCAATATAATACGATACTGAAGTAAATTGGGAAAAAGAATTGTTTGTGTTAATAATAAATAGAATAAGGAATGACAAAATTTTTTTCACCAGAATGTGTTTACAGGTAAAAATACTTAGTTTTTCAGAACCGTTGTATTTTATCAGTAATAAAAATTATTAAAAAGGGACATACCTTTGACAGATAATATTTTCAGCTAATGCTATTGCATATTCATCCTGATAATCCTCAGCCACGTAATATACACCTGGTAGTAGAATGTTTGCGTAAGGGCGGCGTCATCATTTATCCGACTGATACCATATATGGTATTGGCTGCAATATTTTTAATGCAGAAGCCATAGCCCGGATAGCTCGTATTAAAAAGATAGACCCCAAAAAAGCGCAGTTCTCTATTATCTGCTGCGACCTCAGCCATCTCAGCGACTATGCCAAAAGTGTGGATACGCCTATATTCCGTTTATTGAAAGCTGCATTACCCGGGCCATATACCTTCATACTTGAGGCAAGCAAACAGGTGCCCAGGCAACTGAAAGCAAAAAAAGATACCGTTGGCATCCGTATCCCGGATAATAAAATCTGCCATGATATAGTGAAAGAACTCAGCCATCCGTTAATGAGTGCATCCTTACCCATGGATGGTGATATAGAATATTTCACAGACCCTGAACTTATGGAGGAGAAATTCGGCAAAGTTGTTGACATTGTTATTGACGGAGGTATTGGACACATACTTTCTTCCACAGTTATTGATTGTACTGGTGGCGCACCGGTATTGTTAAGAGAAGGGGCAGGGGAGTGGGAACATTTGATTTAGATATAAGTCAAAAGTTAAAAGTGAAAACCATAAAGTGTGTCCTCACGTGAATTTTTATTGATATCATTTAATTAACCTTTTGACCAATTAACCAATTAGTCTATTTTCGCGCATCAGATCAATCAGTCTGATGGTCCAAAACAGTACTTCGGATAATATATTTTTTTATTTTTACTTTTTACTATTGATTTAAATATGAAACACGCATATATATTTCCAGGCCAGGGTGCACAGTTTCCAGGAATGGGCAAAAGCCTTTATGAGCAGAGTATTCTCGCAAAAGAATATTTTGAACTGGCTAATGAAATATTAGGTTTCAGGATCACAGACGTCATGTTTGGCGGAACAGACACAGATCTGAAACAAACCAATGTTACCCAACCGGCTATTTTTCTTCATTCTGTAATATTATATGAAACCACCCCCGACCTTCTCCCTAATATGGTTGCAGGCCACTCGCTGGGTGAGTTCTCTGCGCTTGTGGCAAATAAGGTGTTGACTTTTGAAGACGGGCTTCGGCTTGTGGCCAAGCGCGCTGATGCCATGCAGCGCGCCTGCGTGATCAATCCGTCAACCATGGCGGCAGTATTAGGTCTCGCGGATGAAAGGGTGGAAGAAATTTGTCGCGAATTTACAGATGAGGTAGTAGTAGCTGCAAACTATAATTGTCCCGGCCAGTTGGTTATCAGCGGCAGCATGGAAGGTATCAGGCAGGCATGTGAAAAGCTTAAAGCAGCCGGAGCAAAGCGGGCGCTGGTGCTGCCTGTAGGTGGCGCTTTTCATTCTCCGCTTATGCAGCCTGCACGGGAAGAACTGGAAGAGGCGATTGCCGCAACCCATTTTAATAACCCTACCTGCCCGGTTTACCAGAATGTGGACGCCCATCCATATATTGATCCAGGAATGATAAAGCAAAACCTGATTAACCAGTTAACATCCCCGGTACGCTGGACGCAAACCGTACAAAAAATGGTGGAGAACGGAGCTACTCATTTCACAGAAGTAGGCCCCGGCAGTGTATTGCAGGGCTTAGTGAAGAAGATTGCGAAGGATGTAGTAGTGGATGGGATTAGCTGATTTTTTTGGAATTGGGAATTGGGAATTAGGATTGTTTTTTGCATGGATAATATGCAAATTTAAGTGCATGCTCTTAAATATTATATAAAATATTAATAAATACCCTCGCTTTACATTCTTTCCAACACTTAATCAGCCCGCTGATAATAAATCAAGTGCCCAACTAGATGAGAAAAATTCCTGCTGATTCAAATCATAATATTTATAATTCTACTCAGTTACCTTTGAAAATTCGGTGTTATTAATCATATCTTGTTGCATTATACAAATAAAATATTATGAAAAATATTTATTTTTATATTC
>CAISOH010000411.1 GCA_903887005.1 uncultured Bacteroidota bacterium
AAATGCAGTGCAATCTTTTTTGAACTAATGGGCAAGGATAATAATATCTTTCGTAATTTAGCCATTCAAGTTCTTCGGAACCAAATTCTAATTTTGTAAGCATCTTTTGAGAGTGGTTTTTCAAAGATGCTTACTTTTTTTTAATTTAACCAACATTGCACATTTTTATCCAGCGACCAGTATAATACTGATTTATCAAAAGCTCCGTTTTCTTTTTTAAACAATCTGTTCTGGAAAGATTCGATTTCATTGGAAACAGAAAGCGGCAGATTAATATACCGGCACGAATTAACGCACATAAAACAGCGGCATACTTACGATAAACTCGCCTGCCAGTTGCTCACATGTATATTCTGGATCAATCCGTTTTATTGGTTCATTCAAAAGGAACTAAGTATGATACACGAATTCATCGCCGATGAAAAAGCGATAAATGATAATGACACAGAGGCATTCGCAAAAATGTTATTACAAACGCACAATAACGGACGGTTTCTGATCCCTGAACACCAGTTTTTTTCTTCACCCATAAAAAGACGATTAATTATGCTGCAAACATCCGCAAAAACAAGTCATTCTTATTTAAGGCGTTTGCTGGTATTACCGCTTATCGCCTGCTCCATTCTTATCTTTTCATTCAGCACCCGCAAAGACGGGAAAAATGAGATCATAAAGGCAGATAAAAAAATTGTTCTGGTAGTAGATGCTGGTCATGGCGGGAAGGATGCCGGTGGCCGGTTTGGAACGCTCATCGAAAAAGACCTCACGTTAAAAATCGCAACACGCATCAAAGAACTGTCACCGGGATATAATATAGAAGTGCATCTTACAAGAAGTAGGGACGAGTACCCTACGCTTGCCGGCAGGGTGGATATTTCTAATAAAATCAGCCCCGATGATTTTATTTCCATTCACATCGGCAGCCTTCCGGATAAGGATACCGGAAGAGGCAATTTTAATGTTTTTATCTCAGATGGCAATCCGCAACTAATTAAAAGCAAACAATTAGGTTTGTCAATTTTCCGGCAAATAGCAGCAGTGGGCGGAATCGAAAGAAATAATTTATCTGTGGAAAGCAAAGGTCTCTATGTGTTGAAAAATAATAAAGCGCCTGCGATGGCTTTATCGTTGGGTAATATAAAAAACAAAGAGCAAATGCAGCAAATAACCAACGATGAAAAACTGGATGAATTATGCGGCGCCATACTCAGAGGAGTAGTTGCCGCTAATAAAAAATGATGGATTATCTGGTGTTAATGATACAATTTATTTGGTCATAAAACTAAAGGATTAATGAAGTAGATAATTATATAGATGCTCAATTTACTGTTTTCAAAAAACGTAACATTTTATCTCAAAAATTCAGAACCAATTGCCCTTTTAACAATTTAACCCTTTACCCAATTAACCCAATCCCCTACATTTGCATTATGAATACAGGATCACAACTGCGGAAACTGCTCAACGAGCGTATTTTGATAATTGATGGTGCCATGGGTACTATGGTTCAGCGTTATAGATTACAGGAGCAGGATTACCGAGGCGAAAGGTTTAAAGACTGGCACACAGATGTAAAGGGAAATAATGATCTGCTGTGCCTTACCCAACCCCACATCATAAAAGAAATACACAAACAATATCTGCAGGCAGGCGCTAATATACTGGAAACAAATACCTTCAATTCCCAGGTAATATCACTGGCTGATTATGATATGCAGTCACTGGCTTACGAACTGAATGTGGCTGCAGCAAAACTTGCCAGGGAAGCAATAAATGAATTCAAGGAGAACTGCCAATTGCCAACTGCCAATTGTTTTGTTGCGGGAGCGATCGGCCCAATGAATAAAACATTATCCCTTTCCCCCGATGTAAATAATCCCGGCTTTCGCTCGGTAACTTTTGATGAGGTGGCTGATGCGTATTATGAGCAGATTAAAGGCCTTGTAGATGGCGGTGTGGATATATTGCTGGTAGAAACAATTTTCGACACGCTGAATGCAAAGGCTGCCATTTATGCCATCAACAAATACTACAGGGAAACAAAAAAAGAAAAGCTTCCCGTCATGATTTCCGGCACTATTACCGATGCATCAGGACGCACGCTTAGTGGTCAGACACTGGAAGCCTTTTACATATCGGTAATGCATGCTAACCCGATAAGTATTGGGCTTAACTGTGCTCTTGGCGCTCAGCAAATGAGGCCGCATATTGAAGAGCTTTCACAGATAGCAGCATGTTATGTAAGCGCGTATCCGAATGCCGGCCTGCCAAACGCTATGGGTGAGTATGACGAAAGCCCGGAGCATACAGCCGCTATCATTTCGGAATGGGCAAAGGAAGGACGGGTAAACCTTGTAGGAGGTTGCTGCGGCACCACTCCTGATCATATTGCTGCTATAGCAAAGGCAATGAAAAACTATGCACCCAGGCCATTGCCGGAATTGATGAGCGCTTAGATTTGTTCATATTATCACAAGCTGCTGAAACAGCTGTGCCAATTACTTTAGCAATAGGCAAAGACTTTCACCAGGAGTATTAAGTAAAACAGATTCCGGGATATTTTCTAAGGATTGTAATTAAACTTAAACCCGATGCCGTGAATCGTTTGTAATTTTGCGGCATTTTGCGATTTAAGATACTTCCTCACTTTGGTGATAAATACATCCATGCTTCTGCCCAGGAAGTAATCGTCCTTACCCCAAACGTTCATTAATATCTCATCACGTTTGAGTACCCGGTTTGCATTGAGGCATAAATAACGCACCAGGTCAGCTTCCCGTTGTGTAAGCTGGTATTCTACTTTATCGCTTCTGAGTGTCAGGTTACTATAATCAAATTCAAGATCTCCTATCTTGAAGCTGACAGGACCAATGTCTTCTTTTTTCTTGCTTCGTTTAAGGAAAACCTGTATCCTCATTTGCAGTTCCTGCAAATTATATGGTTTAGTAACATAGTCATCCGCCCCGCTTTCAAAGCCCGCTATCTTGTCATTATCAAGGTTTTTTGAAGAGAGCAGAATGATTGGAATATTCTCATTTTTTTTACGAATGCTGTTGGCAAGTTCCATACCATCCTTTTTCCCGGGTAGCATAATATCAAGCAGGCATACATCGTAAATGTTTTTCATAAACTGGTGCCACGCAACATCTCCGTCCGTACAATGCGTAACTTCATAGTCCTGCTTGAGCAGAAAATCTTTTACAACATACCCTAATACAGGGTCATCTTCAACTAATAATATTTTCACTTTGGGCTGAGACATAATAAATAATAAGACTAGTTTTAAAGTTTTCTACCGCTAATATAGTACTTCTAATTGTCAATGGCTAAAGTAAAAGTAAAAATTAATTATAATAAACCAAAAAGTAGTGACCATTATTTATATAAAAGTCATGTTTGTTATTATAAATAGCCATTAAATATTGGCTATTTATAATGCTTTTTAGAAATTATGAATTTAGTACCTAAACTTCAGACTGCTAAGATATAGAAATATGATGAGGATTTGAATAGAATAAAAAAACATTTAGTATGGACTACCGGGCGTCAAAATCTATAATTACTCTTTCTGTGCGGGGATGTGACTGGCAGGTAAGCACATACCCTTTTTCCACCTCGCTGTGATCGAGAGCATAGTTGACTTCCATTTCCACTTCACCCTCTGTTACTTTGGCACGGCAGGTGCAGCATACACCGCCCTTGCAGGCATAAGGGAGATCTGCTCCGTTTTTTAGAGCGGCATCAAGTATGCTTTCGCCCACAAACGGTACCTCCATATCGAAGGTAACGCCGTCAAGCGTGATACTTACCTTGCTCACAGGCCCGCTCTCATTTTTGTGGCTCTCCACCCATTTCTCATGCACGGCTTTTGGCTGATCAGGAGAAGTGAATAATTCAATATGCACATTGGATGAAGGCATACCGAGGTCTGTTAATTGCTGCCGCACGGAAAGTATCATATTTTCCGGGCCACAAATAAACGCTTCGTCTATGGTATTTATATCTATCAGCGTTTTGCAAAACTCTGCGCATTTCGCGGCATCTATCCGGCCGCTGAATAAGGGTATTTCTACATACTCACGGCTGAGCACATGGTAAATGCGCAGCCGCAGCATATATTTGTTTTTCAGCGCTTCTATAGCCTCCCTGAAAATAATGCTGTTCTTTCCACGGTTGCCATATACAAGCGTAAAACTGCTATCAGGCTCGTCTTCAAGCACAGATTTCATAATGCTCATGATGGGGGTAATACCGCTTCCGGCTGCAAAAGCAAGGTATTCTTTATGTTTTGTTTCCGTCTTTTTGGGTGTGAATTTGCCCATAGGAGGCATAACGTCAAGCACATCCCCTGCTTTCAGTTCGCTATGTGCGTATGTGGAAAATTTCCCTTCTTCCACTTTTTTTATGGCTACCCGCAGTTCCCCGTCTTTTGGACTGGCGCAAATTGAGTAGGAGCGGCGCACTTCTGCACCTCCGAAATGCCTGCGGAAGGTAAGGTACTGCCCGGGGGCAAAACGAAATATTTCAGCCAGTTCGCCGGGTACTTCCAGCGATACCGATACACAATCAGCCGTTTCCGGGCGAACATTTTTTACTTTTAACGGGTAGAATTTCAGAACTGACATAAATGGCTGCAAATATAAGAAAAAACAATCCCAAACTCCTCCCACTGAAAAATCAAAACAAGTGCCGGGCTTCCCATCATTTTCTGGTCACAATACCTATAACGTTGAAGATAAAAAACAAAGCTAAATAGATTGTTCCCCTTTAGGGGGCAGGGGTTTTGTATATTTACACCATGAATTGGGCGTCACTTTATACTACGCAGCGGACAGGCGCACCTGAACGTAAAAATACAGGTGCTGACCTTGTGCGTAATTCTTTTCAGCGGGATTATGATCGTATCATTTTTTCTTCCGCTTTCAGGAGGCTGCAAAATAAGACACAGGTTTTCCCGCTGCCGGGCGCCATATTCGTGCATAACCGACTTACGCATAGCTTAGAGGTGGCTTCAGTAGGGCGCTCATTAGGTAAAGCGGTTGGAGAAAAGATAGCTGCAAAATATGTGGATGAAGGACAGGAATTCACGGAGTTTTACCGGCATGAATTAGCTTCTGTTATTGCCTCGGCATGTCTCGCGCATGATATAGGCAACCCGCCATTCGGACATTCCGGAGAGGATGCGATCCGAGCGTTTTTCAACGGTCTCGATGGCGATATGCGCTCAATAATACACGATTCATTGAGCGATAACCAGCGAAAAGACTTTGAGTATTTTGAAGGCAATTCAAATGCCTTTCGTGTGCTCACAAATAGCTTTAACGAACCCGAACCCGGTGGCTACAAACTTACCTTCTCTACCCTTGCGTCATTGGTTAAATATCCGTGTGCTTCCATAGAAGGTTTTAATAAAAAGACCGGGCTGATAGCTACAAAAAAATCCGGATTTTTTGATTCGGAGATTGGCACGTATCAGCAAATAGCAAAAGCATTGCAAATACCCGCTAAGGAAGGCTACAGCCATGTATATGCCCGTCATCCGTTCGTATATCTTACAGAGGCCGCCGATGATATTTGTTACCGGGTAATAGATTTGGAAGATGCGCATCGGCTGCATATCATTTCGCTCGAAACCTTTATGGATATGTTCCTGCCGTTTTTTGAGCAGGAAAAAGAATACTATAAATCGCGGGAATATGTGGAGAAAAAATTAGCGAAAATAAACGACGACAATCAAAAGGTGCAATACATTCGCGCCCGCTGGATAGGACTGATGATAGAGAAATTATCTGATTTATTCATGGCGCATGAAGCGGAATTACTGGGCGGCACACTTGAAAAAGACCTGCTCAAATGCCTGCCTGCCGGGGATCGTGCATTGATAGACCGGATAAACGATTTTTCTGTAAAGAAAGTATATAACTATAAAGCGGTTGTGGAGATAGAAATAGCGGGCTACAATGTAATAGGCGGGCTGCTGAAAGAATTTATACAGGCAGTACTTTATCCGCAGCATACCAAATCGGGTAAGCTGATAAAGCTGGTATCATCCCAGTTCCCGGTAACTCAGGACAGGAAAAATGTGTATCAGGATATTCAGTCTCTTTTAGACTTTATAGCCGGTATGACGGATCTCTATGCCATAGATATCTATCGTAAAATAACAGGAATAACAATCCCGGAGATTAGGTAATTGGTTAAAGAGTTAATGGGTTAAAAGGTTACTAAGTTAAACGATGCACGAAAATTATTACTTTATTAATTGTCCCAACAGCGTCTGGATTTGCGGTCTTGTTTTTTTAATTTATTTGTTATCCATAATACCCTTTGCGTCCTTGCGCCTTTGCGAGAGAAAATTATTTCAATTTTTGACATTTGATTTTTGACTTAACAATGAACCCAAAGAACCTGCGCATTGAAGACTATACCTACCCGCTCCCGGATGAGCGGATAGCTAAGTATCCGCTTGCAGCACGGGATGCATCGAAGTTGCTTGTTTATAAGGAAGGGATCATTTCTGAAGATGTGTATAAAAACATATCGAAGCATATACCTTCCGATACACTAATGGTTTTTAACCAGACCAAAGTAGTTCATGCAAGGCTGTTATTTAAGAAACCTTCAGGCGGAGTAATAGAGGTTTTTTGCCTTGCGCCTCACAAGCAATATGACGGCATTCAAACCGCCATGCTGCAAAAGGGAAAAGTGTATTGGGAATGCCTGATAGGTGGCGCCAGTAAATGGAAGCACGGCATGGTGCTGCAGCTTACGAACGAAGATCCCGGATTCACTTTGTCAGCAACTATTACGGAACGCAACCCCGGTGCCTACACACTGTGCCTGGAGTGGGATAATGAAGACCTAACTTTCGCGGAGGTATTGCATTATGCGGGTAAAGTGCCATTGCCGCCCTATCTGCACCGCGATGCGGATGCGGATGATGAAACCCGCTACCAGACATTGTTCGCAACAGAGGAAGGAAGCGTTGCAGCGCCAACGGCCGGACTGCATTTTACAAATGAAATACTGCAAAGCCTTGCGGCAAAAAATATAGATACTGCATTTCTTACGCTTCATGTGGGCGCTGGTACATTTAAACCGGTGAAGAGTGCAACAATGCAGGAGCACGACATGCATGCCGAATGGATAGATGTAAGTCTCATCACCATTCATAAATTAATTGATAGCCTGGAGAAAAAAATCGTAGCTGTCGGCACTACTTCAATGCGCACATTGGAAAGCCTGTACTGGATAGGGAACAAACTCAGCAATGGAAGCAACATTGACCTGCACAGCATTGCCGTATCCCAGTGGGAACCATATGAAACCATGCAAACCTGCAGCCCGGAAAAAGCGCTTACCGCTTTGGCAGCCTGGATGGAAGCGCATCAGCTAAACAAGCTTATCACACGCACACAGATATTAATTGCACCCGGATATACATTCAGAATTGCGAAAGGATTGGTTACCAATTTTCATCAGCCGCAATCAACATTATTATTGCTGGTAGCAGCGTTAATTGGTGTGGATTGGCGGAAGGTTTATGAGTACGCATTGACGCATGATTTCAGGTTTTTGAGTTATGGTGATGGATGTTTATTAATGGCTTAATGTCTTAATTGCTCAATGGCTCAATTAATGTGAAAATGTGGGAATGTGAAAAATGTGATGTTGCTCAATGTTCTGAACCACAACGGATGATCTTACCCTACCGGATGAAAATAAGGCATGGAGACAATCATTTCCCTACATTCATCTATAGTCTGTGATTCGGCAAACAATACCCATTGCCCGGTATAGCGCATAAAGGAAATATGGCAGCAATTTTTCCCGATAAACTGTAACCTGACAAATTTATCTTCAAATTCACCGGACAACTGGCGGTCTTTTCCATATCTGTACTTCTCGCACAGATAAAAATAATTACTGCGCCAGCTTGGGTAAATGTCAACCAGGTAATTCATTTCTAAGTTGGGATTTTCATTTATGTACTCCTTTTTGAAATCCTCAATGATTTGTGAAAAGGATGCCGTGATTTTATCCTTATCATATTGCGTCAATTTGGGGTTACCTTTTGGTGGGCCGGTTTTGACCCAGTATCCTGCAGCCATAGTAAATTGATTTTTTGCAAAATAAAATAATTTTGGTAATTTTTTATTTTTGTATGATTTCGGATAAAAGGAAAATAGAAAACAAACCATGAAAAGTGAACAGATACATCATTTGCTGCAGCAATTTGAAAATGCCTGTTACAATTATTAATGTATTGAGTGCTGGAGCGCCCGAGAAGTTCAAACTATATTAGGTTATACGAAATGGGACAACTTTGTTAAAGTAGTTGACAAAGCCAAAACAGCGTGTGAAACCAGTGGTGTAGCGGTTCCTGACCATTTTCCCGATATCGGGAAAATGGTTGAACTTGCCAAGGCGGCCCAAAGGGAAAGAGAAAATGTTTACCGGTTACCATTGCAACCAGATCTCATCTGAGTGACCTGGCTGCAACAGCAATGTTACTTTTTCAAATACAGCATCTGGCCCAGGTGGCTCGACAGATGAGTGGTTCTGCCTAATACCACATTCAGCCGGTTGCGGTGCGGCTCTTTCGCGAAATCCTCTTCAGATACTGATGTGTGCCTCTGAAACCATTCGCTTGCTGTAAGGCTTTTAAAATGTTTCTCCAGTTTTGCATTTGTTTCATTCCAGAAAGTGCGCAGTTCACCGGCTTCCGGCATCACCTTCCCCGACTTGTCCGGACTGGCAAGGAAAATGTCATTGTAATGCGGATAAGCCTGGTCCTCAAAACCAAGCAATGGCAGCATCCGGTCGTTTACTGCGGCCAGATGCCCCAGCAGATATATCCCGCTGTTGCGGCCGGGAGCCGCATCACCACGCAGTTGTTCGTCCGTCAGTGAGTTCAGTAGTTTGTTAGTATTGGCAACAGTGCTGTACCAGTTATCCAGCACCATCTTCACGAATAATTCCTGTTGTTCCATTTTGTTGTTGCTTTTATTGTGATGTGAAAATACACTTTGCAAAAACAGTTAGGTTGATATGGGTATAGTTGTTTTTTATTGACCGTTATATCGCTTCTTATCTTTTACTTTTCGCAATAAATCCATTGCTATCTCTACTTCGCAATAAGATTATTGCGAAAACATTTTGCCAATAAACTTATTGGCATTGCAATTCATAAAATATCCCCACCTTAATATCTCCCCAAGCACATTTAGCACTAAAGATTTCAATTCAGATCAAAACCCCTTTGTGGAAGAAATATTGAAAACAGGTATTGAGATAGGAGCATGGCAGAGATTGCGCCCTCATCAAAATAATTGGGGACAATGTTGAATTACTTTTATTATTTTTTTGGAAGATTGTGGTTAACGGTTTTCAATTACTGTTATTAAAAAATGTACATTTATATAATTGAATAACCTAAATAGTACAAAATGTATTCTATAAATGAAGTAAATATCGACCATATTAACCGACTCAACGATATCCAACTTTCCAAACTTCTTCATTGTTTATTGAATAATGAAGCAGAAAAAAATTCGCTGGAAAGCTATAAAATTTGTGTGCCTTTAAAAATTACTGTTGCAGATGGAGGAGAAGATGGAAGAATAGAATGGGTCGGACATCCAAAGGCAACTACAAAGTGGCTTAAAAATAAAACTTGCCTATTCCAAAATAAGGCGACTGACTTGCCTCCATCAAAGTGTTTTGAAGAAATATTAGAAATTGAAGTAAAGAACCAACCTAGAAAATTAAAAACGCAAATTGAAGAAATAATACACTTAGATGGCAGATATATTCTCTTTACAAATAGAAATCTAAACAATAAGCAAATAACAGAGAGAATCAACGAATTTAGAAGTGCAGCTTATGAAGCTGGAAATATTAAGCATTCGACTTTTGAAGTTGAATGCTACGATGCAAATTTAATTAAAGATTGGACAAATGATTATGTTAATGCAGTAACACTTGTTCAAGAATTTAATGATATACATAGACCAGGCTTTATGACATGGGAAAGATTAGAAAATACTTCTAAAGCCCATGAAAATGAATATCAGAAGGATGAAACAATTTCTAACAATATTAAATTAATTGAAGAATCTATTAAGATTGAAAGAGTTTTACGCATTTCCGGGCACTCGGGTTTAGGTAAAACAAGGTTAGTTATTGAGTCTTTTAGAAATAGTAATTTAAAAAAATTAGTCGTTTATTATGATTTAATGGGTGTTGATAATATCGCTGAAATTAAGAACTATATTATATCACATCAAGATATACAAGATGGAATTATTATTGTTGACAATTGTGACGCTAAAAGCCATAACATCCTATCCGCATTAACAAAAACAAATGGCAGTTTAAAAATCATAACAATTGGATTGGATGACAATAATTCTATTACTGATGTCAAGATAAAACTCGAGAGAAATAATCAGAGAGAAATTGTAAAACAAATCATTGTAAAAAAATTGAATTCACACACCCAATCTGATATTGAATATGTCAATAAAATTTCAGAAGGTTACCCATGGATGGCAATTAGATTTTGTGATTCGATTCTAAAAGAAGGGATGTATGAACTAAGCAAATATCCTATGGATGAATTTATCAAGAAATTAATTTTCGGAGAAAGACAAGACAATAATGAAGAGTATAATGTAACTACGGCGATGATGATGATGTTCTAAGAGAATTATCTGCAAACATGGGAACTTTTGGAATGACAGGAACTGTTATCCCATACTATGAAGAACAAGAAAAATTATTAAAGCAATTGCTCACGCATAAGCATGAAAATGTTAGAAGATGGGCTCAAAATAAATTAGATGAAACTCAAAATAGAATTAAAATTGAAAATTTAAATGAAGCGCATAGAGGGCTTTAAGTTCCAGCCTTGTACCTGTTGTTCCATATTCAAATAACGGCGCACCGTATCAAAAGTAAGACAACAGCAATATTTAATAGATTGATTATTATTATCAAAGTCCGCTGTTGTATAAAATGTTCTGCACAGCAGGCATCAGGAGCGGCAAATCAAAAGCCTTTTGTAATGGAATTCAAAGAGCTGAACCTGATGTCTCTCTTAGTTTGCCATCCTCAGCAAGCATTTTCAACCGTACGATTTTCTCGTACGCTTGACTCCCTTCCGTAGTCAATTTCTTTTTTAAATCGCTCCAATATCTTTTGAGAAGGCTACTTCCGGTTAATATCTCAATTACGTCAATGACAGAAAAATACCACTTTTCCTGTCTTATATCCCAATGAGTTCTTACTTTCTTGTCTTCAAATAATTTTATATTATTCATGATTCCGGGTTTTAAAGGATTGCAAATTACAAATGTTTTTTTCTTTTTACCTTTGCCGTTCTATAATGCTCCGTAAAAGGGGCATCAGGAACGGCAAATCAAAAGCCTGTTGTAATGGACAAAGAACCGAAGCCCGTTTGCCCTTAATCCCCCCACTGGCAATTACTTCTTTTCATGGTTAATGATTGCCTGGCAAATACTAAAAAACCAAAGAGGATATCTCAAAAACAAGTTTTGGAATACCCCCTCTGGTTACTGATTTTAAATATTTGTTTGACCCTTTAATTCACTTTTTGAGATTTTGACTATCTACTATTTACTAACGACTATCTACTTTTGACTTAGTTGTAGTTAACAGTTACCGGAACACCAGTTGAGTTGGTATATGTTCCAGCTGCCTGAGCTGCTGACACACTGAGTGTTGCACCTAACTTTAAAGTCTGGGTACCGCCTGAGCTTAAAGTACCGGTAGCAGAAGGATTGCTGGTGAAAGAACCAACAGTCATAGTATGGCTGCTACCGTCAGAAAGCGTAGCGGTTGAAGGCAAAGTAATTGCATAAGTATAGCTTGCTTCACCGGAAACAGTAAACTCAGCTGAAGTAACAGTACCATTGGTAGAAGGAAGTGTTACACCACCTGCACCGCCTGTTGTGCGTGAGCTGGAAGTTGACAATACAACGGTACCACTTGTAGAAGCAGATACTGCTATGTTACCAAAGTTCATGTCCACTGTTTTAGAGATGGAAATGGGAGTGATGATGGTTGCTGCGCATGAAGCTGTTGCTGATGCCTGGGCGAAAGAAATGTTAGTAGAACCAAGTACTACTACTGCTGCTGCGATGATTGCTTTTGAGAAGTTTTTCATTTTGTTTTTTTTGTTTTTGAGTTAGTTAAGAATGTTTGTTTGAATAGTATATATCCATTGTTGTGCCAAAGTTTTAATTAATTGAAAACCAATTACTTAACAAATTGACATAACCTCAATAATTCCGAATAGCGGAATACATTTCCTAAAAATGGAAAAAATATTGATTTTGGAATAATTTAAACCGGAAGGAAAGCAGGAATTTATATGCTTTAGTAGAAGTCCGCTGCGTACTCGCATAGAGAAGCGTTCCGTCTCATCGCAAGCAGAACGCTTGCATAATTAAGGACGAGTGAGAACCTTAAAAAGCGAAAAAAGTAATGATTTGTAATTTTCAGAAATTGAATAGCTGTTTAACTAATTCTTCTTTACTGATCTTAAAATGTTCTGCAACAAGAGAGAGAATTGAAGATAAAGTACCTATTCGTAATGGGTCGTGATTTGGAATGGTAATATGGTGTTCGCCATTTTGTTGAGTAGTTAACCGGATATGGCTACCCGTTTGTCGCGTTGGTTCATATCCTAATAATTGCAACCTGCGGATCAAGTCCCGCCCGCTAAAATTCCTTGGTATTTTCATGCGGCAAATACTTCATCCTTTACCAGATGTAAACGAATCATCTTTGGTCGCAGGGCGTCATTATCGAAATGGCAATGCACAGCATCTTTTACAGCATGTTTTAAATCTTCCATTGTATCACCTTCCGTAACTATTGAAACACCAAGCGCTTTTGCGATATATCCACCTTCATCACTTTCTTCCACTAAAAAAATAATTTCGTCCATACCCCACTTTTTAAACAAATTTAATTATTTATCAGCAAACCTGAAAATTATCTGGCAAATGAAAATGCAAAAATTACACTAACCGCTTCAACCTTTCCACAGCCTCATTTAAGGTTTCTTCTTTTTTCGCAAAGCAGAAACGGATCAGTTTATCGTCTTTCTTATTGCTGTAGAAGGGGCTTAGTGGTATGGTGGCTACACCATGTTCTTTGGTCAGCCATTGTGCAAATTCCATATCGGGCAGGTCACTTATGCGCTCGTAGCCCGCTATTTGGAAATAGCTGCCTTTGGCGGGTTCGTATATGGTGAAAGGTATTTGCTTCATGAGAGAAAGAAAATGGTCGCGCTTCTTTTGCATTACTTCATGGATAGCGGGGGCGGTATCGTTGCTGAGAATATAAGTGAGAGCGTGTTGCGCCGGTGTGTTGACGGTAAAAGAAAGAAACTGGTGTATGCGGCGGAAAGCCTGTGTAAATGCGGGTGGCGCTATACAATAACCTATCTTCCAGCCGGTGCAGTTATACACCTTACCAAAGGAGTATATGGCAAAACTGCGCTGCCGGAGTTCGGGATGTTCCAACACGCTGTAATGCTTCATACCATCGAATACCAGTTGCTCATACACCTCGTCTGATACGATGACAATGTCCGTATCCCTTACCAGGCCGGCCAATTCGTCCCAGTCTTTTTTGTTCCAGATGGAGCCGCCGGGATTGTGGGGCGTGTTAATGATAATGGCTTTGGTAAGCGGCGTAATAGCGTCTTTTACCTTATTCCAGTCCACATGGAAGCCGGGGGCAGTGAGGGCTACAGGCACTACCTTCGCGCCATTCATCTCTATATTCGGGATGTAACTGTCGTAAGCCGGTTCCAGCACTATCACTTCATCGCCTGCCTGTAAAATGGAAGTAAAGGCAGTATAGATAGCGTAGGTGGCCCCGGGGGTAATGGTAATTTCATTTTCGGGGTCTATGTCGAGTCCGTAGCGTTTTTTGAAGTTTGCCGCAACTGCCTGCCGGAGCGGTGGAAGGCCGGCCATGGGGGCATATTGGTTAAAACCGTTGCGGGCCGCATCTCCCAGCGCCTGCGACAATTGGGGATCAATATGGAAATCAGGAAAACCCTGTGAAAGGTTGATAGCATTGTATTGCTGCGCCAGCGCGCTCATAACAGTAAATATGGTAGTGCCTGTGGCGGAATGTTTCTGGGGGAAATACCCCAACCCCTGAAGGGGCTTATTCTTATTTTCCAAGTTAAAGAGTTTTAACCTTAAATCCCTAAAAGCCTTTCCTTCAAGGGGCAATAAATCATTCTCAATTGTTACTATTTCTGAAAGTTATTTGACCAGGCTTCATAGATAGTCCCCCTTTAGGGGTCAGGGGTTTAAAGGTATTTATCCCCTTTATTCCGTTTTACTTCGGCTACATATTCTTTTATCTGCTGTTCACGGCTGCGTTCGCAGATAAGGAGTATATCGTTGGTGTCCACAACAATGAATTTTTCAAGGCCCTGCAGCACTACTAATTTGTCATTCGGGGCTTTGATCATGCATTCGGTGGCGTCTATCACCATTACATTGTTGCCCAATACGGCATTTCCGAGATAATCTTTACTGCAGTTGTCATATGCGGATTCCCAGGTGCCGAGGTCGCACCAGCCAAAGTAGGAAGGGATCACATATACGTTCCTGGCCTTCTCCATGATACCGTAATCAATGGAAATATTGGTGCAGTGCGGGTATAGCTTGGTAATTGTTTCGCGCTCTTTGGGAGTATTATAGGCATTGGTGGCCTGTGAGAAGACCTCGTGCATTTCCGGTAAAAAATGCTTTAACTCGTCCATAATGGTTTTTACGTTCCATACAAATATGCCGGAGTTCCAGAGAAAATCGCCGCTCTTTAAAAAGGTACGGGCAAGCTCGAGGGATGGTTTTTCAGTAAAGGTCTTTACGCGGTAGGTTTTATCAATTTCACTTTCCGTATCATACTGGATATATCCATAGCCGGTATCGGGTCGGGAAGGCTTAATACCGAGTGTCAGCAAGCATTTATGATGCGCTACAAAATCAAGCGCTTCCTGTGCCGTGCGCTCAAATGCATGCTCATCCATAATAAGATGGTCGGCAGGGGACATGATGATATTGGCATTAGGATTAAGGGCCATCATTTTATGAGCGAAGTATGCTGCACACGGGGCAGTATTTTTCCTGGATGGCTCACTGATGATGTTGGCGTCGCTTACTTCCGGTATTTGCTGTTTAAGGGTATCTATATACATCTCGTTAGTGATGAAATAGATGTTCTCTTTAGGGCAAATATGCTTAAAGCGATTATAGGTCCATTGAATAAGAGAACGGCCAGTGCCTAATAGATCAAGAAACTGTTTAGGGTAATGTGTCCGGCTTTCAGGCCAAAATCTGCTGCCGATGCCGCCTGCCATGATGGCCACATAATTATTTTGTATGCTCATGATAAGTTAAAAGTCAAAAGTAAAAAAAGCTGTTGCCACAATGATTAACTCATTTACTTTTTGTTTAAAGCGCTATAATGGGATAAAAATAGTATAATTCAGGACATTAAGGAAAAAACAAACGACGACCATACAGGCCGCCGCTATATAATAAATATTAATTTTATTCCGATTCAGCAACAACTTCCTTTACTTCGGGTATCATCCGCTTCATCATGCCCTCGATACCTGTTTTCAAAGTTATCATGGAAGAAGGGCAGCCGGAGCAGGAACCCTGCAGCATGAGCTTAACGGTACCATTATTAAATCCTTTAAAACTAATAGCCCCGCCGTCCATTTCCACTGCTGGTTTCACATAATTTTCCAGCAATTCCTTTATGCGAACCACCACATCCTCATCACCGGCGCTTACCGTATCATCAACTTTTTTGGCAACAATCTGGTCTTCATTGATTACAACCTTGCCATCTTCGAGATATTCTTTCAAAAACTCGCGGATAGTTGGAATAACACCGTCCCAGTTAGTGTCCGTAGTCTTTGTCAGCGTAACAAAATTGCTGGCTATAAATACACTTCTGATAAATGGAAAAGCGAATAATTCTTTTGCCAGCGGAGATGGCGCAGCGCTTGATTCATCAGGAAAATCAATGCTTTTGCCGGGGTACAGCAGCTTGTTTGCCACAAACTTCATTGTTTCCGGATTGGGGGTCATCTCGGTATAAATACTCACTATAGTGTTTCCTGTCTTCAACATTTCAAATAAATTTGGTACAAAAATACTAAAATACAAGCCATACTTTGATTATTTATGCTAATAGAGGTAAAGGTTAAATCAATAATTACATGGAAACAGGCATATATTTTGGCATTTATTGGGAAATATGCATGGATTTTAGCTATTTTTGAATAAAGATATCCACCTCAATGAACTATTCTAAAAAGGCGACAATAGCAGCAGGGCTCCTTATAATCCTATTTATAAGTTCCTGTGTAATTAAGCCGCATCCACGTTACTATCACAGAAATAAAAAACTGTTTTATCACCATGTTTATTAAGACATGTCCTATGTTATTTTTCTAATCCGGCTTAATACAAGTGAAAAGGCTAAATACGATTTCCGCATTTAGCCCTATAATTTAAGAAAGAATTGAATTCAATTAATGATGGTGATGGTGCGCCGCATGTGCATCGCCCAATTTAAAGAAAGCTTCTTCATCTATTTCCTTTTCTTCAATTGTGAGTTGTGTTTCGAGAAACTGGAACAGCTTGGTGATCAGAATCCGGCGATAAGTTTCATCGAGCATTTTTTCGTCCTTGGATATTTTCTGCATATAGCCTTCCATCCATGGCGCCTGGTCTTCATCATCCGGCCCAAGCCCGAAATAGGCCAGTACACGCGCTTTAACGTCTTTGTTCACTTCTTCACGTGTAACCGTAATATTATGCTCCTGCATCAGCTTATCTGAAATAAGCTGCCAGCGCAACTGGTGCTCAAAACTTCCGAATTCATGTTCTACTTCATGCTCAGATTTTGGTTTTTCGCCACCTTCCCTCATCCAGCGCTTCAGGAAAGCAACCGGAAGATGGATTGGAGTATTATGTACCAGCAATTCATATATTTCATTTTGCAGCCGCTCGCCGGTAATACGGTCGAACTCGCGTGATAATTCTGCCTTTATCTTTTCCCTGAAATCGGCTTCATCCTTTACTTCTGTATTCTGGAATACCTGGGCATACAATTCTGTACCTAATTCCTGGGGTATCAGGTGACCTACTTTGGTAATCGTAAGTTTGAAATATTGATCAGCAGCTTCCGGGCTGGTTTTCAGGGGGTCTTTCAGGAAGTTTTGTAATTCCTCTTCTGTACACACATCCGCAGGACGGAAAACAATAGTATCTCCCGGATTTTTGCCCATCACCTTATCTTTCAGTCCGGAGGGCATTTTGTCAAGTACTACGGTATCCTCTATTTTCTTATCAGTCTCCGTTACATTTCCATCGGCATCACAGGGTTCGTAAGCCGCGTATATAATATTCTCCTTATCAGTAACAACTTCCTGTGCATCCACCTTACCATAGCGGCGCTTGATGCGCTCAATTTCATCATCCATCATTTTTTCGGTGACGGTTATCTTGTAGCGGGTGAGATGGGTATGGTCTTTAACTGCGGGTATTTCAAATTCAGGTTTTAATCCTATCTCGAAAGCAAAATCAATGTCTTCCGGTTGATTGAAGTCTAATTGGGTTCTGTTTGTATCAGGCAATATCATTGGCTGAGCGAAAATAGAAAGCCGTTCATCCTTCAAATAGTTTTCTAATTTTTTCCCGGCGCTGCGAACTACTTCTTCATTAAAGATAGACGGGCCGTACATCTTACGCATCATGCCCATGGGTACCATGCCCTTGCGAAACCCAGGGATATTCGCTTTTTTGGCATATTCCTTCAGGGTTTTCTCGAATGAAGGCAAATAGTCGCCTTTTTCCAGTTTTACAGTAATCTTATCGTGAAGCGTTCCAATATTTTCGCGCGTTACAGTAGCCATATTGTGTAATTTATGTTGTTAAAAATAGCCGGAGTCCGGGATTAACCAGGCTCCGGCTTTTACATTTTCCAAAAGGAGCCGCAAACGTTGCGTCTCCGCAATTTATCGTGTGCGGGTGGAGGGACTCGAACCCCCATGCCTCGCGGCACCAGATCCTAAGACGCGCCTAAAAGTGCTCCAAACGCATAAAAATCAATACTTTTTATAATTCTATTTTATTAATGTTGCTATTTTGATAGAATAACTGAAACATCAGTTCTGTGCGATTTTTTGTGCAATTTTTTTTTAAGGTGGCAAAGATAAAACAATTTGCTGGAGTTAAACAAAAATTAGAACACCAGACTATTTCTGTCGTCTGAATCTGCTACACTTGCGATATAAGTTAATAGTGATGAAGAAAGCAGAAAATTCTAAAGCCGGTAGTGTCTATCCTTTTCTGGATGCCAGAACACCAATGAAAAATAGTAACATGTTACCGGTTAAGTTGTCCGTTAATATTAAAGGGGAAGTATTCCGGGTAGGATTGAAACTCTCTGCCATACCGGAAATTTTTGATAAAGCCATTTCATCAAAAGGTTCCATAACTAACGAAGCGAAAAAGCTCAAAGCAGAAATTGATATATATGTGAATAAAGCGAAAGAAATTTTTGAGCAGTACCCTACAGCTAACCAAAAAATGTTTATTAACCTGTTTAAATCAGGGAGTGAATTGAAAGTGAGCGGTAAAACTGACATGGCGGTTCTGTTTCAAAGCAAAATAAATGAATTGATTGCAGAGGATAGGGCCGGTAGCATAAGTTTCTATGAATCGGCTTTAGCGACTTTCCAGAAATTCAGAAAGACGTTTTATCTTGAGGACGTAACGGTCGAGTGGCTCAAAGCATTCCGTGCCTGGTACATGAACAAAGGCAATTCAAATGCAACGGTGCAAATACAAATGCGTTGTGTTAGACACATATATAATCGCGCAATTAAGGATGGTTATATTTCACAGGGGATGTACCCTTTCAAGGACTTTACAATCGGGACTGCATCGAAATCTAAAAATGTACTCTATCCGCAACAGGTAGAAATGCTATGGAATTATAAACCACTAATTTCAGAACAGATCAGATCAAAGGATTTTTTTATACTGTTATATCTCCTGAATGGCATGAATATAAAAGATGCTTTGAGCTTGAGAGGGACTCACATCAAAGGAGATATGATTTCGTTCGTCCGGGCTAAAACATCAAAAACCAATTCGGAAACGAAAGAAATAATTGTTTATCTGCACCCCGAAGCAAAACGAATCATGGAAAAATACGGCAGCCTGAATACAAACGACTATATTTTTCCATATTTCAGGGGTACTAAATCGGACATTGAACGAAAGAGGGTAAAAGATTTAATAAGCCACAACTTAAACAGGACTATAAGGCCAATCGGTGTTGCAATTGGATTACCGATGCGCTTGACATTAAACCTGGCTCGCCATTCGTATGCTACCAGGTTAAAAATAGATGGAGTTTCTACAGCGTTTATAAGCGATGCGCTTGGTCACAGCACCGGTGCCATTACAGCCCACTACCTCAAAACGCTGCCGGACGACCAATATAGAAGGATTGGCGAGACCTTACTCAACTTTGAATAACTGCTGACGTGCATTAATCAAAATACGACCAACGAACGTATTAGTCCTCCTTTAAAATGAAGTCAATCTTGTAGTCACGTATTTCGCCTAAATTCTCCTTAATGAAATCATCCCACGGGAGTATTTTACCAGTTCCTATATCGCAGACTACAATACCTTTGTCGGTAATAGTTATCTTCTTTTTTCTAAAAATCTCACGAGGAAGCTCGTTGGTAAGATATTCAAACATTTTTCAAGCATTTTATATGTAAGTGAATCAATTTAACCCCCAATGGGTATTTCTATATTTGCATCCCACGCCACGTTCCCATATACGCATCACCTTCCCAAAACGGCCTCAGTTCCGCCTGACTCAACGTAACCGGATTTTCCTCGAAACTCCAGAAGATTGCTGGTCGTTCTTCGAGTAATTCCAGAGACCTTATGAAAATGTCCGATGACCTAATTTCTATATCATCTTCCAAGCGATGACCAGCTCTCCATTGTCTTGCTTGCTCAGTAGTACACTGATGCAATTGAATTAAATTTAGACGAGTATTTGAAAGAGTATATTCGTAACGTGGTTTTTCTTGCAACAAACGAAGGAATATTGATTGAATTTAATGATGAAAATCCAGAACCTTATATAGGGAAGTTTAGACCGATTGAAATAAATATTTTGGTAGATAATCTTTTTAGCAACTCAAAAAAGGCTGGAGCCACAGAATTTAAAGTTGGAATAAAACGTCAAAATAATAATGTTGTAATCTCGTTTTCAGATAATGGGAAAGGAATCGAAGAAAATAAATTAAAGGACATATTCAAATATGGATATACTACTTCCGAGGGATCTGGCATTGGTTTATTTCATGTAAAAGAAATAATTCAGAGAATAGGTGGAAAACTTGAAATTGAAAGCGAAGTTAAAAAAGGAACAACTATAAAAATTATTTTATGAGGAAATTAAAAGTTTTATGGGTCGAAGATGATCTTAATTTTGGTAATTCAATTCATTTCAGAATTGGCGATGATTGTAATGAAATGGGGATTGAGTTGGAAGACCCTGAGCTTCTTCAAAATGGGAATTATGTTTGGGATACGATAAGAGATCTGAAACCAGATATTATTATGATGGATCATAATCTTGAAGACGTTCGAATCAATGGTTCCAATGTAATTGTTGAAATTAGATTTTTGGATAATGAAACACCAATAATTTTTTATAGTTCTGAAATGGACGGAAGATTAATGAAATTAGTTGAAGGTGAGAATAAAGTTTATACTTCGACAAGAGCTGACGTACATTCTGAATTGCTCCGCCTAATTAGAAAAGAATTTGCACCTGGCGGATAATGTGCATTCTGTACAAAGTGGTTTATGTGCTTTACAAACCAAGCCAGCATAGTCAAGTATAGCCCAATTAATTTCTTTTGATTTAGGATGATTTACAATCATTAAGGAAAGCCTTTGTAGGTATGGATCATAACGAATGTCAGCCTTAGTCCGTGCTCCAAAATACCTTTCCAACAATCTCGCCATATTCACATCAAGTAGAGGACTTGGTCGTTTCAAAATAATTAATTCAACAGCATTTGAAATATATTGCCCAAGGAAAGGAATTGACTCAAGTTCATCTCTTTCCTTGGGTAATCTACCCTTGCGTTTTACCATCTCGTTCGCTAAACTTTGGAGTCGTTTTGCTCTTTGCTTGTATAATCCAATGGGCTTTAAGTATTTTTCTAACGACTCAATATCTGTAGTCATCAGTGATTTCCAATCAGGAAAATCTTTAATAAAGGAATTAAAAAAACGTGAAACGGTTTCAGCTTTTGTTCTTTGAAGTAATGTCTCTGCAATAATTATCTGGTAATTGTTCAATTTACTCATGCGCCAAGGAAATTTACGCCCGAACTTTCTATACCAATCGAGTAAAAAAGATTGCAATTCGCTAATATTTTCTGTCGTAATTTCTGCCACGTACAAATTTACGATTTAATGTTACGCTGAATTGAACTCTATCTATATAACCCACCGTAAGTAGAGGACGAGGTCAATATTTACACGTTGAAAAACGTAATGTAATTTTTAGAGACATGCCGGATGGCAGAATCAGTACTGGTGAATTTCATTCACCTTGAGACGCGCCAAACAATAACAGCAAATTACAATAGGAAACGCGAAGAACCTTGACTGTAGGGGTTTTCAAGAGAGCATATGACCTTGCCAAATCATGAGATGTGCAATGCAAGTAATGAAAAAGCGGGTGTGGTGAAATGGCAGACACACTGGACAATCAATCAATTATACTTAAAATAAAAAATAGTGCTTTGTGCAATTCTTTGTGCAAATCGTTTTTATATAAAATAAAAAAGCAGTTACAAATAAATGTAACTGCTTGATTACTAACTGAGTGCGGGTGGAGGGACTCGAACCCCCATGCCTCGCGGCACCAGATCCTAAGTCTGGTGTGTCTGCCATTTCACCACACCCGCTTTTGGGACGGCAAAGGTAGTAAATTCAAAATTCAAAATTCAAAATTCAAAAAGTAAATATGCAAGCAATGAAAACAGGGATATAAAAATCAGCAATTTAAAGATGTAAAACGATTGCTGCTACTGTAAAATAGATGATTAATCCGGTCACGTCAACCAGGGTAGCGACAAAAGGAGCTGAGGAAGTTGCAGGGTCAAGTTTCAGGCGTTTTAGTAACATCGGTATCATTGAACCGCTCAATGTGCCCCATAATACTATTCCTATCAATGAGAAAGAAACTGTAAGGCCTACAAATATCCAATTATACTGAACGCCATAGTTATACCAGCCAAGTTGCTGCCAGATTGCAATACGTATAAACCCGATTGTCCCCAGGATTATTCCCAATGTGAGCCCGGAAAATATTTCACGGCGCATTACATACCACCAATCGCGGGCCGATAATTCTTTCAGCGCCATTGCCCGAATGATCAATGTTGCGGCCTGTGAACCACTATTGCCCCCGCTGGACATAATCAGGGGTAAAAACATGGTAAGTACCAGCGCCTTATCCAGTTCTAACTGAAAATGCTGCATGGCAGTGGCCGTAAGCATTTCACTCAGAAATAAAATAATCAGCCAGCCGGCCCTCTTTTGTATGAGTGTAAAAAAACCGGTTTTTACATACGGCAGGTCCAGAGATTCAAGACCACCGAACTGCTGCATGTCCTTGGTGTCTTTTTCTTCCGCCTCGTCTATCACATCATCCACGGTTACCACGCCCATTACCACATTGTTACTGTTGGTAACGGGCAGCGCCACACGGTCATATTCCTTAAATTTCTGTATAGCTTCATCAATTCCATCCCGTATGTCTAATTTCACGTAGAAACCGTCCATAATGTCTTCAATGGTTTTGCTGTGCTCATTGAGTACCAGTCTTCTTATCGGGATGTCATCTACCAGCTTGCCATGGCTGTCCACCACAAATATCACATTGGCAGCGGGTGTATCCGTATAAAAACGGCGGAGATGCTCTATTGCCTGCCCTATGGTCCATTCTTTGCGGACCGTTGTAAAGTTGGTATTGATAAGCCGTGCCACACTTTGTTCAGGGTAACCGAGCAGGTCATAGGTAGCCAGCCTGTTTTTATCATTGAGCAGGTTCAGGTATTCGGTAACCTCCACGCCATCAAGCGTATCAAAAAACGCGATACGGTCGTTAGATTCAAGGTTATTAAGGATATTGGAAATCTTCGGACGGGGTAATTCTTCAATAATACGCCGCTGAAGTACATGGTCGAGGAAAGAGAAAATTTTTATCTGAACATTGCCGGTAAGGGCAAGAAAAGTATTAATGGCGTATTCTTCCGGCAGTGACCCCAATAGTTTGGACACCTCAGCCGGATAGTCTTCATCCCTGCTGTGGTGTAACAACTCGCTGAGGTCGCCTTCCAGAATTTTCTCCCTCAGATCCTGCACCAGCATTGCCAATCATCTTTTTATTGATTTAAAATTAAATAAGATCCATTCCGTGAAACGCTCTTATATGTACGGCTTTCAAAAAAGTATGCAAAATTACCTTTTTATCTTTTTCTACAGTAATTTATTTTAGCGTCTTTACGATTTTGATATTAAATATTTATTAAGGGAGCTACTTGCCGTGGAATGTGGAATCAGGAATTTGTAATTGGGATTGTTTTTGATAGTGGTTTCTGATATTGTCATAAATTTACAATTGTACGTTTTTTCATGAAATTTTTTTTATTCCACCAAGTTGGCTATTTTTCATTGATTATCAATTGATTACTTAAATTATGATGGATGACAACTGTACGTTTACTGTACGTTTACTGTACGTTTACTGTACGTTTGTCTGAATCGCGGATTACGGATTAATGGATTCCACAGATTTTTATTTGAATTATGTTTTCAGGGCTTTCATGTAATAAATAATCAATATTTCAAGGATTGAGCAATTCTAAACCGATTTTTTTATTTTTGTGGTTATTGCGCATTTTTATATTGAAAATCAATTAGTTAATGAAAAAAAGCGTTAAAATCCTTGCGCATTTCCTGCGCTCCGTTGCGCATTTTTTGCGTACTGAAATTTTATAATATTAAAAATTATTGGCATAATATACAAATTCAGGAACAAAAATAAGCATTATTATTGACATTTCCAAATTTATTGGATAATTAATTTTTGTTTAATGTGGCCCCGGAAATCCGGAGATTGCCTTCCTCCTGAACGTAGTCGTGAGACTAGGCCCAACTACGGATGCAAATTGTCATTTATGGATTAACATAGACGCAAGCATTGCGTCTCTACATTTGTGTAAAATCCCGGTTATTTGTCATCTTATCACTTCAATTTGCTCAATACAAATCTGGTTACCGTTATTATTCAATTGTAAGTAATAAGTACCGGGCGCTAACGAAGGTGGCAGCGGGAACTGAGCGTGGTTCCCATTTGTATGTAATAAGCCAGTCGTGACCGCTGCACCAGTACTGTTTTTCAATTCATAAGACCATTCATTGCAGGTGGCGGCAGGCATATCAATTGATACATTATTGCCGGAAACAGGGTTTGGATAAATTTTTATTTTGTTTGTATTAAGTATTGGTACGGCGTTAATAGTTTCCAGGCGCTGAACGTGCGTGGTGGCGCTTTTGGGTTGTGTATATGCAGCATCTGTAAAGGTTACCTGTGCCAGGGGGGTAACCTCCTGCGGGCGGTAATAATTCTGTTGGTAAGTAGTGTTTGTATTGCCTTGTGTTAAACTAAGATAGACCAAAAGACCATTTGAAAAAGGAGTCCCGTTTATGAAAAAACTATCAGTAGTGGTAATAATTGTCTTTACCTGTAATACATTCAAATACATTGATGGGCTACCGTATGCATCCAATATTCTCATTTTACCCCAACCTGTTACAGAATCTTTTTCTGTAGTATATCTTCTTAAAATGCAGGGAGCATGGCTATAACTTAATGCAGCTAATGATAATAGAAAATTAAGGTCAGAATTATAATCAGACGACCATGAGCTATTGTAAGTTGCGGGAAAAGCTATTTTAGTATATGGTGATGAATACACCATATTTTGTGAATTAATAAATAAGCTATCGGTAGGAAGTCCTGTTAATGCTGATATGCTATAGCCAACCTTTTCTATATTAACACCATATTCAAGGATAGCGCTAACAGTAACAGAAGATTGGACATTGCCCTGATAGCGATACCCTAACAAACTATACACATTGCTATCTGCAAATTGACTGGTAAGGGAGGGTACACGATAAGCAAAATACTGTGGAGTTGTATCTGTAATGATACTCATATCCCATAATGCGCCAGCTGTCATAACCAGTGATGGAAATGCGGAAGCATAGGTGGTCGTTTTCAGGCTGTCTGTTCCAATAACGGACGATGGATAACTGCTTTGTGTAAGTGTTATCTGCGCTGAAATATTTGGAACTGCCAGAAAAATCCCGACCAGCATCAGTAAAATATTTTTCATAGAAATATTTGCAGCAAATATATCTTAGAAATATTAGATTGTAAAACTATGAATCGTTTTACTTGCTCAGGTGCATGCTGCGTTCTTTATAGAGCTGACGGAACCAGGGATCACGAAGGTTTTTTATGAACCGTATGGCTTCCCCTGTGCTCTTCATTTCCGGCCCCAGTTCTTTATTTACATTCGGGAACTTATTAAAGCTGAAAACCGGCTCTTTAACGGCGAAACCATCCAGCCGCTGCACAATTTTCAGGTTCTTTAGTTTCACCTCGCCGAGCATCACCTTTGTGGCAATGTTGAGATAGGGAATTCCATACGCCTTTGCTATGAAAGGAGTGGTTCGACTGGCACGCGGATTGGCTTCTATCACAAATACTTTACCATCCTTAATGGCGTATTGTATGTTTATCAATCCTTTAATATTCAGGCGCAACGCTATTTTTCTGGCAATGTCTGCCATCTCTTCCACCACCAGCGGGCCAAGGTTAAATACCGGCAACAGGGCGTGGCTATCGCCGCTGTGAATACCAGCAGGCTCTATATGCTCCATAATGCCCATTATGTGCACATCTTCTCCATCGCATATCGCGTCCACTTCCGCTTCCTGGCAGCGGTCGAGGAAATGGTCAATCAGTATTTTATTTCCCGGTAAATGTTTCAGCAGGCTTACCACACTTTTTTCCAGTTCATCGTCATTAATGACAATTCGCATACGCTGGCCGCCTAATACATAAGATGGCCGTACCAATACCGGATAACCAACCAGCTTGGCCACTTCCAGGGCCTCGTCTGTAGTAAATGCGGTACCATAATTAGGATAAGGAATACCCAGCTCTTTAAGCGTATCGCTGAAGCGGCCACGGTCTTCGGCAATATCCATATCATCAAACGTAGTGCCTATTATTTTTATTCCCTTTTCGTGCAGGCGTTTTGCCAGTTTTAATGCGGTCTGTCCGCCAAGCTGAACAATAACACCATCCGGCTTTTCATGTTCAACTATTTCCCACAAATGCTCCCAGTAAACCGGCTCGAAATACAACTTATCCGCGATGTCGAAATCGGTGGAGACTGTTTCGGGGTTGCAATTGACCATTATGGATTCGTAACCACATTCCCTGATTGCAATCAGGCCATGGGTACAGCAGTAATCAAACTCTATGCCCTGGCCGATACGGTTCGGGCCGGAACCAAGCACTATTACTTTTTTCTTTGCTGATACTTTGCTTTCATTGGATAAATTATCTCCGGAAAAAAGGTCCTGCGTAACTCTGTCAGTAACAGGTTGATTGGGGTTGTTAATGTCGCTTTTCTCAAAAGTGCTATAGTAGTAAGGCGTTTTGGCTTCAAACTCAGCGCTGCATGTATCCACCATTTTAAAAACACGGGTAATACCAAGCGCTTTCCGGTGTTCATATATTTCTTCCGCAGTACAATCTTTTATCAGTTCTGCCATTTGCTCATCGCCAAATCCCATTTGTTTTGCCTTGAACAACAGGTCTTCGGGAAGTTTTTCAAGATGCTTGTATTTGCGTATTTCGGTTTCGAGATTTACAATATCCTGTATCTGGTATAAAAACCAGCGGTCTATCTGTGTAAGATCCTGAATGGTCTTAATAGAAACCCCTGCAGCCATAGCTTCCTTGATGCGGAAGATGCGATCCCAGGTAGGCCGTTTGAGTGTATCAATCAATTCCTCCGGCCGCAGGCGGCTGGTGCTTATAAAGGAAAGGCCTGTGGCATTGTTCTCCAAACTCTGACATGCCTTTTGCAGGGCTTCCGGGAAAGTGCGGCCAATGGCCATTACTTCACCTACCGATTTCATTTGCAATCCCAAAGTATCGTCAGCGCCTTTGAATTTATCAAAGTTCCAACGGGGCATTTTCACAATCACATAATCGAGGGCCGGTTCAAAATAGGCGGAAGTTGTTTGAGTAATCTGGTTTTTTAATTCATCGAGCGCATAACCGACAGCAAGTTTGGCGGCAATCTTGGCAATGGGATAACCTGTTGCTTTTGAAGCGAGGGCAGATGACCGGCTTACCCGTGGATTTATCTCAATAGCAATAATTTCTTCCGTTGCGGGATTTAAAGCGAACTGTACATTGCAACCACCAGCAAAATTTCCCAGGTCGCGCATCATCATAATAGCCGTATTGCGCATCAGCTGAAAAGCTGTATCGCTTAATGTCATAGCCGGCGCAACCGTAATGCTATCGCCTGTATGTATCCCCATCGGGTCGAAGTTCTCCACGGTGCAAATGATAACCACGTTATCATTCATATCACGCAGCAATTCCAGTTCGAATTCCTTCCATCCCAATACCGCTTTCTCTACCAATACTTCGTGCATAGGCGATGCAGAGAGCCCGCGCTCCAATGCACCATCCAGCTCATCTTTATGCATGACGATACCGCCACCGGAGCCACCTAATGTAAATGAAGGCCGGATAACAATTGGCAAACCTATCTGCTGTGCGAATTCTTTTCCTTCCAGCAGTGAATTTGCTGATCTTGCAGCGGCAACCGGCACACCTAATTCTATCATCCACAAGCGAAATAACTCACGGTCTTCCGCTTTTTCTATCGCCTTAATGTCCACGCCAATCAATCGTACATTAAACCGCTCCCACACCCCTAACTCATCTGCTTCTTTAGCGAGGTTGAGGGCAGTCTGGCCACCCATTGTGGGCAATACAGCGTCTATATCATTTTCTTCCAGTATCTGCTCTATACTTTCCACGGTCAGCGGCAACAAATAGACCCTGTCCGCCATAATTGGGTCGGTCATAATTGTAGCCGGGTTAGAGTTGATGAGTATCACCTTTATCCCTTCTTCCCTGAGGCTTCGTGCAGCCTGGGAGCCTGAGTAATCAAATTCACAAGCCTGCCCTATGATAATAGGGCCAGAACCAATAATCAAAACACTTTTAATAGAAAGATCGCGCGGCATGTTAAAAATTCAAAAGTAAAAATTCAAAAGTAAAAAAACGCGATGAGCAGATATAAAAAACCGGGCTCAACGCCCGAGGTGCAAAAGTAAGAAAAAAATGCCGACTGATAATTCAAAATTCAAAATTCAAAATTCAAAAGGTGTATTAACAGATATAGGGATGTATGGCAGTAAAGTATTTAATACCATTGAAAAGGCAGTTTTTATTGATATAGAGGTTAAAAAACAGGTAAGTAGATTGAATTATGTAAACCATCATTTACAATTGTTATTATTTCGCAAGGGATAAGTGAGTTCAGAATTTCATTGTGCTTAAGTTCATCATTCAGCATGTCTTGGTTCGGTGCAGCTGCTAATGACATGTTTGCCATTTATTGATTAAGGGATAAATGAATTTTGTTATTTTATTTTACTCATTTTGCAGGGCTGCTTTTCCCTGATTAAACTTCTGCAACATACTCATCGTTGTCACAGTTCGGCGCGGCTCACTGTGACAGTAATTCTATTGGCTGTGGGCTTACACTCACTTTAGTAACGTCATTCACATTTTATTCCCGATGAGTCGGGATGGGTACTCACCATGACAGATTGCCTATTTGGCTATATCTGCAAAAGTCACTAATTTATTCCTTGTTAAGTATAAATTGAAATCCTGAAAATCTTCATTTAACAGGTTTTAATGATAATTCTTTGATAATAATTGACATTTTATGCACATGTCTTATAAATTACCGCTTCGGGGATAATTATTTCCATAATTTTGCAGGTATTGGATAAATCTATCCAAAACTGTATTACTTTTTTCGCACTTTTGCGATTATTATAAAACAAACGCCATAATGAGTTTTTTAGGCTTTTTTAAATTTCTTACACAGGAAATCGCAATAGATCTTGGCACAGCCAATACGCTTATCATACATAATGACCAGGTAGTGGTTGACGAGCCATCTATCGTAGCTATAGACCGGACTACAAATAAAATTGTAGCTGTAGGTAAGAAGGCTATGATGATGCACGAAAAAACCCATGAAAACCTTAAAACAATCCGTCCCCTAAAAGATGGCGTAATTGCTGATTTCAATGCCGCTGAAGGCATGTTGAGGGAAATGATAAAATTAGTTTATCCTAAAAAGCCCATGTTCCCTCCCAGCTGGCGTATGGTAATATGTATTCCATCCAGTATTACGGAAGTAGAAAAGCGCGCTGTACGTGATTCTGCCGAGCAGGCCGGAGCAAAGGAAGTATATATGATACATGAGCCAATGGCTGCGGCTTTAGGTATTGGCATTGATGTTGAAGAGCCTACGGGCAATATGATCATTGATATTGGCGGGGGTACCACAGGCATTTCCGTAATTGCCCTGGCGGGTATTGTATGCGATCAGTCCATCAGGATAGCAGGTGATGAATTTACCAGTGATATCATGGAAACCATGCGCCGCTACCATAGCCTTATGATAGGGGAACGCACCGCAGAACAGATAAAAATACATGTTGGCTCGGCATTAAAAGAATTGGATAATCCTCCGGATGATATAGCTGTAAATGGCCGCGACCTTGTTACCGGCATTCCGAAACAAATCATGGTAACTTACCAGGAAGTAGCGGAAGCGCTTGATAAATCCATCTTCAAAATTGAAGAAGCGATCTTAAAAGCGCTGGAAAGCACCCCACCTGAACTGGCGTCTGATATTTACCGCCGTGGCTTATACCTTACCGGTGGCGGGGCTTTACTTCGCGGGTTGGACAAACGTATTTCGCATAAAATAAAATTACCCGTACATGTGGCTGATGATCCGCTGCGCGCCGTAGTTCGCGGTACTGGTATGGCGCTTAAGAACATTGCCAGGATGCCTTTTTTAATGAAGTAGTATGTCTGGAATTGGGAATTAGTAATTTGGAATTGGGATTGTTTTTAAACAAATATTCTTTACCATTTAACCGAAACAATTTGGAAACACGAACATTATGATTCAGATCTCCAAAATATTATTCCTAATTACAAATTCCCAATTACAAATTCCTAAAAAACGTGCGCAATTTTATACTTTTCATACGGCGCTTTTTTAATCTCATATTATTTCTCATCCTGGAGATAGTATGTATTGTTCTTATTGAGCACACCAATACTTTGCAGGGCAATGATATTATCAGTTCGGCAAATACTGTTTCAGGCCTCGTTTATAAAAAGCAAAGCGATGTGGTATATTATTTCGGGCTCCGGAAAATGAATGACAGCCTGCTGAATGAAAATGCATTCCTCCGAAAACAAATAGACTCATTACATAGCATTGACACGCTGAAGGATAGTTTGGTGCACCGGAAAATATATCCCACAGATACGTCCCTCCATATTGTAAAATTCGCGGATTACATTTATCGCACAGCCCGTGTGATCAATAATTCTACAAATGCTACTGACAATTACATCACTATTAACCGCGGGTCAAATGACGGAATTGCCAAAAACATGGCCGTCATATCAGGTACCGGTATTGTAGGCAGGGTGGAACATGTTTCCCCTCATTTTGCAAGTGTGATCTCTATATTAAGCTCGAAACAAAAAGTAAGCGCTAAATTAAAGAACGGAACGAACGGATATATCATCTGGGATGAGAAACAACCGGATGTACTGATCATGACAGATGTGCCGCAACAGGAAAAGGTAAAAAAAGGAGATTCGGTTTTCACTGCGGTATTTTCGATTTTTTCTCCGGATATACTTATAGGCACTGTGGTGAAGACTGAGGCAATAAAGAAAAATACGATGCAGCAGATATACCTGCAATCTTCAACAAATTTTCACAATCTTCAGTATGTTTATGTGATTGAAAACAAGATGATCATGGAAAAAAAGAAATTGGAAGATTCATCGGGGAAGAAGTAAAACCCCTGACCCTAAAGGGGGCCAAAAATTGAGCTGTGCGTAATAGTCATAAATGAAAGTTAATAGGTTAATAGGTTAAAGGGTTAATTAGTCAGAAGTTAGAGAGAGCAAAATGAACGTTTATATAAAAAATATTTTACGTTTTTGTATTATCATCCTACTACAGGTGCTGATCTTAAATAAGATCAATTTGCGCTGGTGGAATGAACCTTCCGGATTCCCGGTATTCATACCTTATGTCTATCCGCTTTTTATTCTTTTGCTGCCGTTCGAAACGCCGGTATGGGGATTACTGATACTTGGATTTATTCTCGGGATAACTGTTGATACTTTCATGAATACCGCAGGTATGCATGCCTGTGCTGCAATTCTAATCGCTTATTTACGGACAAATGTACTCAGCGCCTTGCTGCCCCGTAATTTATCGGAATATGACGGACTGCAACCATCTATCAAGACAATGGGGTGGATGCCATTTCTTGTTTACAGCGCCTTCCTGATTGTTCTGCACCATTTTGTTTTTTTTACGATAGAATTGTGGAATTTGTCAAACTTCGGTTTCTTACTTCTAAAAGTAACCGCATCCTTCCTTACTTCCATGTTGTTTATTATAGTTTATCTTCTTCTTTTCACAAGGCAGAGTTCATCGCGTGTATAAGCTATCAATCCAAAGGTATAATTTCATTGAAATTTAATCCGTAAGCTAATATCGCAGCATCGGGCCTAAGCCAATTAACTAAAAATGACCCAATATTATTTATTCCGCAGTTTACCTGTTTTATCCATCCTATTCCCAAATCATCTTTTATTAAGCTTGCTACCCAATAATGAGCGGTGAAATAGGTATTGTTATTCGGAATATATCCTACAGGTAATGTTCCCATTAATGAAAAAATCGCTGCCGGCGAAGCTGCAAAATTCTGTGCGTTATTTGCTATTAACGAGCCTCTTACCTGTAATGTATTAGCATTGAAATCCTTTTTATAATAAATGGTGCCTGTTACCCCGCCCGCAGCAGGAGCGGTGCTTACAACCAGGGTATTCCATACCTGTTCGCGGTTATTCATACCAAATCCTACACCAAAGGGCGTGAGAGCGCTCACCGGGAAATGGGTGGCATCTGTCAGCGCAGGGCCTGAGATAAGTGCAGCCGTTTTCTCTAAAATAACATTAGGAGTACTTCCGTCATTGTAAGTTAACGCTGAAGCGCCGGGCGTTATCAAAACAAGCGCCACATCAGTACCTGAAGGGGTTACAGTACTGCCGGTAAATCGTATAAGCTCACTGCCATATACAAACCATCCGTCACTTACGGTATTACCGCCGCCTGTCACTGCCATGCCGCTTAGTACAACGGGGGCGGAGCCATTAACACCCAATGCGCCCAAAACAGTCAGCACTTCTGAATAAGCGCTTTGCAAATAATCCAGTCTTTCCTGTGTCAGAGGGAACCCGCCAGGCTTTGTAAAATCAATACTTTTCATGGTAATTTATATTTTATCAGCTTTAAAATCATTTTTAAACATCCGTTGAGATGGCGTTCCTCCGTTCCATCACCTTGACCCTGCAAAGTCCCTTTAAGGATTTAGGGTTTAATAAGTCACTATACTATACCTGTTCCTTCCGGGCAAGCGGTAGAAATCTATTAACGCTTTCATCCTGTCTGTGTCAAATATTACCGCAACAGGTACATTCACAATAAAACAATCTGCAAACAGTGATGTTTCTGCTTCGGTATATAATGGCACGGGATCGGGTGGCGGTATAATATGTGTGCCTATTTCACTTACCAGGTCCAGATATACCGGCTTATTTTCAAGTGCCTCATAGAGATATACCGGATCATAGTAGGTAGGATCACTGATAAAAATTCCGCGCCCTACATTATCAAACGTATCATTCAGCGCGGCTTCCATAAAGCACAACTGGCTATTGTGCGCAAGTATATAAAGGTTATTATTCCTGTTTGACTGGAATAATCCATTCACGTACTTTACCGGCGCTACAAGGCATTTCAGCCATGCGTACTGAATATTCCCGCGAAGCCTCACCGGTAGATTCTGCCAGACAAGCGTATTAAAGTCAACATTAAAAAATCCCATAAAAAAAGTTTACAGTTAACAATTTGCAGTTGGCAGTTTTACAATTTGGACGACCGCCAACTGTAAACTGCCAACTTCTTAAATAGGCCCATGCGCTGTATAGGTAGTATTAGACAAAAAATAGGCGGCATCCAGCAACATATATCCTGCGTCCGGCACATATTCGAAAGCTATTGCCGTATAAGGCAGCGAACCATACCGTGCAGCACAATACACTACTTCCCCAATCCGTACACCCTCCACTGCCTGCAAAGAAGCGATCAAATAATTCAATACAAATAATCCATTAAAGGGCAGGTTGTCTAAGAAAGCGTTTACGGCGTCCTGTACAGGGGTTGCGCGCGTACCATCCAGCCGCGCGCCGCTGTTATCCAAAATCAGCGGATCATAAAACACCCCCAGCGCAAGCCTGAAATCATCCGGAGCGCCACTTGTACACTGCAACCTAATACCAACATCCTTCACCCGCCCCATATATGCCGTTAAAGCTGTCCGCTCTCCACTACTAAGCGGAGCCAGAACCCCGCCTGACAGTTTGGCTGCCTTTATCCTTACCATCCCTGCAAGCTCCACCGCAGCCGCATTCGCCACAATCATCACGGACGAATCTATAGGATTATAAACATCGCTGTCAGCAGGTAAGGTATCCCCATACTGAAATGCCTTAGCTTTGGTAACATACCATTGCAGGGTATGCGGCCGCTGAGCTGCAAGAATCCCTGTTACCTCCGATTTATGGGCATCAAACAAATTTTCCAACGTCCACTGGCATGTTGCCACCACCCATGTCCATAATAGCCAAATCGCAACCTGGCTTGAACTCGTTAACCCTGCCAGTGTACTATCCGCCGCCTTAGCTGCAACAATACTCGCCTGAATTTCACTTATACTTCTTGCCATAAACTGAATCCCAAAGGGCATTTGAAACCTTAAATCCCTAACCTGGACAAGCCAGAACCAAAAAGGAAAAAATCTGTAATTTTCCGACAAATATTAGTTTGTGGAACTTCTGACCTCCCGCTATGCGGCTAAAATTGCTGGTACACTAAGTTGTTACGATAGGATAGTTATTACTG
>CAISOH010000412.1 GCA_903887005.1 uncultured Bacteroidota bacterium
AAATGCAGTGCAATCTTTTTTGAACTAATGGGCAAGGATAATAATATCTTTCGTAATTTAGCCATTCAAGTTCTTCGGAACCAAATTCTAATTTTGTAAGCATCTTTTGAGAGTGGTTTTTCAAAGATGCTTACTTTTTTTAATTTAACCAACATTGCACATTTTTATCCAGCGACCAGTATAGTTTAATACAGTTGCCATACCGCAATCCAATCCCCTCAAACGAGCTACTGATATACCATTCGATTGTTTTTAATGGTTCTTCTGATTTTTTAACTAGGCCTGTAATATCGAAGAATTCAACTTCTTTGTTTACGATAGTTTCCCTGATACCATTGAGTTGCTTTTGCGCTTTGCGATCAATCAACTTCTGTTCCGCAAGTGCGTCTTTTAGCGTTGTTCTGAAATAAGTACGTTTTAGCTGTATCAGCAAAAGAGTATGCTCATGGTATATAATATTATCAACATCTCCAAAGCCAATCTCTTGAAGTTTTTCCTTTGTCGTTGTGTCAACTACTATTACTTGCTGATAATGCTGCTTGAAACAGTCTCCCAGATAACCTTCCAGGTCGCTATTCTCTTTTGTGTTTTTACCCCGGTCATTGTTCATTAATGCTTCCTGCGCCAGCGAATAGAACCATGAATTATGCCCCATAAAAATAGCTGGCACAAAGAACGATGTACCTAACTGATAAAAGGGTTTAAGAAATACATCATAATGAATATTAAACCGGTCAAAATTCCTTTTACCGTTCCTCTTTCTGGTTAACAACTCAAGTATCTGAGCTGCGTCTGCCGTGCTAGTTTCATGGTGCGCCCCTACCATTAAGCTTGAAAAAGTGCCTGTTGTTTCGTGAACATAGGGTCTCCTGATAAGCCCGGTAATATCTTCCGCGAATTTTATTTGCGACCAGGCATCAAATATCGACCCAGCCCCAATTTCAAACTTGGCTTTCTCGTTGCGAACAAACTTATTCGTGCTAAAGGCTATCAGGTTGGTTGCAGCTTTATGAGTGTCAATATTCCCTGTGCTGGTTCAAGTGGTGCAGCGGCATTAGCTGCTAAGCTTGCGGCAGAGTTGCGAACTGCATATCCTGCTTTTTGGCCGGAAACAATACGTGGCCTTATGATACATTCTGCAGAGTGGACAAGACAAATGCTAAATGGACGTGCCATAAGTACTTTAAATGAACAGGAAAAGAAAAATCTGTTACGAACTTTCGGCTATGGTGTGCCTAACCTTGACCGCGCCATGTACAGTGCCAATAAAAGCCTTACTTTAATTGCAGAAAGAGAAATACAGCCCTATAAGAAAGAGAAATCCACAGGACACTATAACGACTATCACCTTTTTGAATTGCCATGGCCTGCCGATGTGTTGGAAAGTTTGCAAGAGATAGATTCTACATTGACCGTGACCCTTTCTTATTATATTGAACCTAATCCGGGCGCGAAACGTTATGCGACGAATTATCAATATTATTCGCATGCTTTGGATTTCGCTGTAATCAAGCCAAATGAAAGGTTAGAGGTCTTCAAACGGCGAATTTCTGCCAGGGCAGAACTGCCGGAAGACGAAATTGATAATTCAGGAGAGCCTTGGTTTATTGGTCGTAGTGGTTCTAAAGGTTCAATAAGAAAAGATTTTGTCACAATGTCCGCAATTGAAATGTCACAAAGACATACTATAGCAGTATACCCGAAAAACGGTTGGTATAAGACAAGAAAGAAACTTGATAAATTCAATGAAGTCGTCAGATATAGCCTGATTGTTTCCATTCAGACTGAGGGTGCCGACATATATACTCCAGTACTTAATAAAATTGAGAATTTAAATATTTTGTGAGTTACCATAACGATTTCTGTCGCGGTAGACAGCAATCACCGCTATAACAATCTGAAACCGCTCCAAATCCTCCACAAAAAAGTTCGACATATTCCCGCCCTTCTCCACAAAATTTTTTGCGCCTTCTTCGTATATATCTCATAGCTAAGGAAGTTTTGATGCATTGATGTTGAACCAATGAGCAATTCAAAGTCCAGCATTTTTTACATTTTTTGTAATGTTTTTTGGATAAATTCAACCTCCTGTGAATTAACTTTGCTTTAAATTTATTGAGCATTGGCTTGTCTGTTCACCTAAGGAACGATGACAAAAAAATCACAGCAAAATATCAGGGCATGTAGCATTTTTCATTTGAAATTAATGAACAATTATGGTACTATATATCAAGTACATGGTTAGCCTGCGGTGCAAAATGATGGTTAAAGAAGAGCTGAAAAAAATGGGGATACACTATGTATTCCTTGATCTTGGCGTGGTAGAGATACTGGAAGAAATAACACAGGAGCAACGCGAGGAACTGAAAACTAACCTGCTTAAATCCGGATTGGAATTACTTGATGATAACAGGAGCATCCTTATCGAAAAAATAAAAAATGTGATCATCGAAATGATCCATTATTCCGATGAATTGCCTGATTTGAATTACTCTGATTACATCAGCCGGAAATTAGATTTGGATTATACCTACTTATCTAACTTATTTTCCGAGGTGAAGGGCATTACTATACAGCAATACATCATTAATCATAAAATTGAAAGGGTAAAAGAGCTGCTGCTGTATGACGAACTTAACCTAACCGAAATTTCCTGCAAACTAAATTATAGCAGTGTGGCGCATTTATCCAACCAGTTTAAGAAAGTAACCGGGCTCACACCAACTTTTTTCAAACAATTAAAGCAGAAAAAACGCATTACCCTTGAAAATTTGTAAATGATCTGACACTTCATTCATTATTGCGCAACAATACTAATTTCGAGGATGTTCACCAGGATAATACCAAAGAATATTTGAGCCTTTCTTTACACAAGGATGTGGGAGAAGGAACAGGTTTAGGTTTATTATTTGCTTTTAAAACAATAAGCCAAACTCATGGGCAAATACCGGCCCATTCAGAAACAGGCGTTGTGACAGTATTTGTAATAAAATTGCCATTATTCCGGAAACGGAAAAGATCTGAATTAAAATAGCACTCAATAAAAAACCGGTGTTTCCACCGGTTTTTTTCTCCACTACAGGTCATGGTTTTTATTGAACAATAACATGTACTGCCTTATTTTCATTGGCGGTACGCACGTTCAGAATATACAACCCTGTAGCCATATTGCTAAGCCATACCTGTTCATTTATAATCCCATCTGTGGCTATCACTTTATTTTTATAAACAACCTGTCCAAGCATATTTGTCATCTCCAGAAATACTTCGGTATTGCCGGTAACGCCCAATGAACCTTTTATGATAAATGTACCATTGTTCGGATTTGGCATTACAGACACATCCATAGCGGTTGAGGTAACCTGAGTGACGTCAAGACCGACCGTAACATATACAGAATTGAACGAAGTCATAGCACATGCGTCATTGCGGGTTACGATGCAGGTGACTGAATCTTTATTGGAAAGTTTGCTGGTAATAAATGTTTGTGACATAACGCCCGGAACACGGATCCCGTTTACAAACCATTCGAAATAAGGATCAGTACCTCCTTTGGTAACCTGCGCGGTAAATGTTACTCTTTCCCCTTTTGCGATATGAGTTCCGGGATATGCCGAAATGGTAACAGAAGGGATAACAGGAGGAATGACGGTCATTGCAGCATAGTCGGTAACAACAGGCGGCAAAGCGCAAAGTTCGTTGCTTGTCAACTCTGTAAAAATCTTATCGCCATCTGCTGCAACATAGCTGTAAGAAGAAGAATGACTCACAGTTATACCGTTTACTTTCCACAAATAAGATGGTAATGAACCGCCGTTAGTCGTCAAGGCATGGAAAGTTGTTATACTTCCTTCGCATAATGTATTGCCAATGCCTGTAAAAATGCTTACAGTAGGAGTAACAAAAAGGTTAACGGTAATTACTGCATTTCCAGCCATATTCCTGTTACAAAGGGTAGCCGCATCAATAGCATCAACTGTATAAATCCCAGCGGCAGATTGCGGGCCAAAATCCAGTGGAGCGCCGGTTCCGGCTATAGGCCCCGCTACTTTTATCATTCCATTGTATAACATGTAAATCATTCCAGGATCAGACCCATCTAAACCAACATGGATAGCGGTTAACTTTGGGAGTGGATCCTTTACAGGATCTGGTAAACCTGTATAAAGATCAGTACCTGTTGTCCTGTGAAATCTGTCTTTGCCGTCAGAGCAGTAATTACCGCCGCCGGTTACATTATGAACAGGAGGTAACGGATTGATAATTACCAAAGCGCTGCCGGACATATTCCTGCTGCAGAATGTAAGTGTATCAGTAGCAATAACCGTATAGCTGCCTGCCATAGTTTGTAATCCGAAATCAAGCGGAGCGCCGGTGCCGGCGGGATCGCCGGTTGGCATAATTCCTGTATATAGCTGGTAGTAAATACCTGCATCAGACCCGCTTAAACCAACATGTACACCTGCACCACCTGCACAATAACTACCGCCACCGGTTACTGTATATAGAGCAGGTAAAGGATTGATAGAAATATTTGCAGCGCCGGCCATATTATTCTGACAGGCAGTAGTTGCATTAATTGCAACTACCGTATAGGAGCCTGCAAGGGTTTGCAATCCAAAATCAAGCGCTGCGCCTGTACCGGGTACCGGGGCGCCTATTAATGCGCCATTATACAGCAGATACAAAATACCAATATCGGATGAACTTAAACCAACATGCACACCAGTACCACCAGCACAATAAATACCACCGCCTGTGACCGTATAAACAGCAGGCAATGGATCAATACCTACCTTAGCGCTGCCGTCCATATTATTTGTGCAGGAAGTAGTAATATTGATGGCGGCAACTGTATAGTTGCCTGCGGCAGTTTGTAAACCAAAATTAATCGGGAGCCCGGTACCGGCAAACGTGCCACCTATAGTGATGCCTCCAAGATAGAGTACATAATTAATGCCGGTTTCTGATCCGTTTAAACCAACAGTTACGCCCGTACCACCTGAACAATAATTACCACCTCCTGTTACTGAAAATACAGCCGGTAGCGGATTGACAGTAATCGTTGCGCTGCCAGACATATTTTTAGTGCAGAATGTGGTAGCATCGGTAGCTATCACTGTATAATTGCCGGGAGTAGTAAATATACCGAAATCAATTATAGAGCCTGTACCTGCTAAAGGCGATCCGATTGCTGTTATACCATTATACAACTGGTAATTGATACCAACATCAGAGCCGCTTAAATCAATATGATAACCTGCTCCGCCTGCACATAAGGCGCCACCGCCGGTGACTGAATAAACGACTGGCAACGGATTAATATTAACTGAAGCAGTGCCATACATACTCCTTGCGCATGATGTGCGCTGGTCTGTGGCCATAACAGTATAGATACCTGCCGTAGTTTGTAATCCGAAATCAAGTGGAGCGCCTATGCCCATCGGGTCGCTGAAAGGTAAAAGCCCGATAAATAACTGGTAATAGACACTTGTATCAGACCAGCTTAAACCAACATGTACACCAGGATCACCTGCACAAAAACTACCACCTCCTGTAACGTTATATATTGCTGGTAATGGAATAACTGTGACTCGTATAGTGGTTAAACAACCGGTAGATAATTGGTAAGTTATTTTTGTTGTACCTGCGGATACTCCGGTAACAATGCCCGTAGATAAACCCGCTGTAGCTATGCTTGTATTTGCGCTGCTCCAGGTGCCGCCGCTTATACCGTTACTTAAGGTAGTTGTGGCGGCTTCACATACTGAAGCAGTTCCGGTAATTGAAGCCGGCGCTAAAAGTACAGTTTGGGTCCCTCCGGCAATAATTGTGCCGGATGTTGCTTTGGAACCTGCACTGGTAGTAAAATTTGCGGTTGTCATTGCATTGACAATAATTGTTCTGCCTGCTGTTGCCGCAGGAGAAATATCTGCCGTTATCCAGTAATTAATAGTGGTACCATCCTTCCCGGTATAAGTGGTACTAAAACCTGTGAAAGAGGTCGTAGCGCTTGTAGCCACCAATGTACTACCGGGTGTACCCGACCAAAGCTGGTATTGGATAATATCCGCATTGGTAGCAGTACCTGATTGGGTAAAACTCAGATCAGTGAAATTTGCAGTGGGCATGGTTCCGCTGGCAGTCAGAGTAAACGCATAAATCGTTACCTGATTAATGCCGGGACAGATACTTGCTACACCAACAGGAGTTGGTGTTGACAACGATACTGTAGTTGTTGCATAACCCTGCATTACCGATATAAGAGCCAGTAGTATCAGCAGGCTTATTTTTCTAAAATGTTTTCTGACAAACGCAAATAAATTTGCATTTGGCGTTATTACATTGCCAACATCATAAGAGATGGCATTCACTAAATTTTTGGAAGACGTTTTCATAATCAGAAGATTTAATTGTTAATAAATAAACTTTACAATAATGAGTTGAAACTCATCTGCAAATATTGGACAGATTTGAAACAGCACCTATGATAGCTGTTAATCCTTGCGATGAACCTAATCAATCATTTTCCGACGGGAGTCATTACTATGATTGACGAAAATCATAGAGCGGTAATTATTGTCGTTGAGAATTATGGAATTATTTTATTAGCGGGCTTCATTCACACCCGTTTCAGCCAGCCGGTTACGCTCATGCGGGGGCGCATGGCTGTGGTTACTTCATGTTCCAGTTCTTTGCTTTGGAAAAATACGGCTTTGCGGCTGGTGGGCATTATTTTTTGTGTTTCGCCTTCCTGGTGCACCCAAAGCTGCCCGCCATCGGCTTCCAGCCAGTCTTCGTTCAGATAGCTTATAAGTGAGTACTTCCTGTTGCTGTCATTCCTGAACTGGTCTTTGTGCCGTTTATAAAAGCTACCTTGTTCATACAGGGCATAATGAAATTCGTACGCGTTGATGCCGGTATAGCATGTTTTATTCAGGTAGTCAATAAAATCTTCCACATGCTCCAGGAAGCCAAGTTCATCTGTATGTTTGTTCTTTTTATCCAGCCAGTGAATTTTATCACCCCTTATTTTTTTATCATGGTCCTGCGTTGTATTATTCCCTATACCGGCACTCACCATCAACCCGCCTTCCTGAAGCCTGTGAATGTGCTGCTGCAGCAATGCCGCTAATGCCCCGGTTAAAAATAAGTCTGAAATCCCAACCTTATTTGCGATAAAACTTTCTACAATCTCCTCAAATTTTTCTTTCATAACCCCACTCCGGCATGTAAGGTATGGATTATTAAAGAAATGCTTCTGATATCCCAATTGGAGATTGATAAGTATTACCATATAAGCCATTATAACAAAATCCTCTCATATCCATAATTTAGACTTAATTTACATTTCATTAAAAACTGATAAATGATATACAAAGTAACAATTGCCTTTTGCTCCTTTATTTTGTTTTTTTCTATGATTTGCGTAGCGCAAAAACAATTATCCAAAGAAGAAACTCAGTATTTCTATCAACTGATTAAACAGACAAAAGAATATAAAATCAGTAAAGCAAAAGTTGATTCCTTTAATAAAGCAGTGGGTGACAAGCAGGTCCCACAGGAAATCAGCATTGAAATTTTAAAAAAGAAAGCACAGGATGCTGCACAGGATGATTATATATTTTGGGCTGGTCTTCAAAGAAGGCTCGCGATAGAGAACATCGCGATAGAGAACACATTTGGACGCACCACTGAATTTTATTTTGAGGAGTACTGTTTTGAGTATGACCAAAAAAAAGACAAATTGTATCTGTAAGATTAAGTTCTACAAGAACTATTGAAACTAAATACCTGAGTTTTCCCCACATTTTATACACTACAGGCTAAAAATGAAGCTGGGTTTGCAGTTTCATTTTTTTTGTGTTTCTTTGTAGTGTATAAATTGTACACTACATGGCATTCATTCGTAAAATCAAGAAAGGAG
>CAISOH010000413.1 GCA_903887005.1 uncultured Bacteroidota bacterium
ATTCAAATTTTACCACAAATATAAACAATAAAATTGACATTTCCAAATAATTTGACTAATTTATTTTTATTGAATATGGCTTAAAGACGCTCTTAACATCCTCCAATTACCATGCATATCTTTCCTTATTTCCACATTTGTATAACCAGATTCCTCAAACAATGCCTTGCATTTTTCAGCATGAGCTGCATCCAATTCACAATATATATAACCTTCCTGTTTCAAATGAGTTTTTCCAAACATAGCAATAGCCCGGTAAAAAACCAGGGCATCATTATCCGGTACAAATAAAGCAATGCCGGGCTCATAATTTGTTACATTTGTATGCATACCCTTTTTATCCTTGCGGGGTATGTATGGCGGATTAGACACAATAATATCATAACGGCCTAATTCCTTATTTCGTGTGGTTTCATTCAAAAAATTCAGTTCTGACAATCTTATATTTTCAGGATGCTTGCTTTTATCTTCATCATTAAGCACCCATTCTATATTTGTCTGCAATACATCAAGCGCCTCTTTGCTGATGTCCACACAGGTTACCACAGCGTTTGACAACAATCTGAACAATGATATCCCAATGCAGCCGCTACCGGCGCCCACATCCAGTATCCTTAATTTTTCTTTGTCTTTTTGATCATCAATTATCCATTGTACCAGCTCTTCCGTTTCCAGACGGGGTATCAATACACTTTCGTTGACAATAAATTCCCTGCCCATGAACCAGGCGCTATTGATAACGTATTGAATTGGTTTCCCCTTAATCAGTTCAATAGACTTGATATCATAGATGTCCTGTTGCCTTTTGGAAAATAAAATATCTTTCTTTGACAACCGGTCTAATTTATTAAGGCCTGTAACAAATTCCAGAAACATATGAGCAATTGCCGCAGCCTCATTGGCATCATATAATGACTGTAACTTTTCCTTTAACTGGTAAAATGCCTGATTGTAGGTTAACATGAGGTAAAGATAAACCCAAATCGCACCCCAAACCCCTAAAAGGGCTTCTCCATGTTAAGAAATCCATGCCCGCATTTGTAAAATCCGGAATTTTAAGGTTTTGCCCTTTAAATGTTGTCAATCCTGCTATGCTATTAAACGCGAGTTCGATGACAAATATTCGTAAACATCCCGTCAGTACAGCTTTTCCGCTGTCAGACGGGGTGTTTTGTCGAGGACAAGTTCATACGCTCAACAGCGTTATTGCCGTCTGACAGCAAAAAAAGCTGTACTGACGGCAATAACTATGGTCCAAACTCATCGAACTCACGTTATTAATCAAAAAATCATCTTCACAATATTGTAAAGGCATGCAGCCTTCGACCAGTGCAGAAATTCTATTTGGCAGCAGTACGGATTTTGCCGGTCGCAGACCTTCGTTTTATTGCCGGATTTAAGACTGAAGTCTTAAACCAGGGCGAGCTTTCAACCAATTTATTGAAGATTTAAAGGCGATTGAGGAGTTTTTTGAAAACGGCATAGTTGAAAGAAAAAATATAACTTTGTTACAATTTTTTAATTATGGGTGTATTTGATCCTGATAGACATGAAAATATCCCGGGGCTAACGGACTTGAATGAAATATATGCACAAGAAGCTTTAGGAATAATCAGGGCTGAAGAATTTATTATTGATTTAGAAACGGATGTTGTTTTTGACGTCTCGCTGATTCTAAAGATTCATCGAATAGCATTTCATCATTTATATGATTGGGCGGGTAAGTGGCAAAATCAAGGGACTAATATTGGTATAGAAAAAGAAAAGATTCCCTATTCGATTGCTGAATATGCCGAGCAGGTAGAGTATTTTAAAAATCATATTCAGTCAAATGAAGAACTTATTAATTGCCTTAGTTATGCCCATCATCGTTTTACATTCATTCACCCATTTAATAATGGAAACGGAAGAACAGCAAGGCTTATTACAGATTTACTTTCAATGTTGAATGGCTATCAGCCTATTAATCTATATGTAAAAGAAGGTGGCACCGACAGAGAAAAATATAAAGCTGCTCTTAAAGCTGCTGATAAATATGACGATACTAATTTGAAAGAATTAATCAGAAACCAATTGAGGCAATTAACTTAGTACCTGTCTTTCCTTTACTACTATCAGATAAAGTTCGTTAAGACGTTTCTTGGAAACAAATTGCGTTTCCATCATCATAGTGCTATAAACAGCATTAACTACCATCTTCTGAACGGTAGTTTTATTTTGCAGCATCTGATATTTTTGTCTTATCGTCATGTTGTAAAGGTAAGAAAAAATAATATTAATTTACCATTTCCCAATCTACCCAAGACGGAAAGATGTGTGGCCCGTAGAAAATAATCCATGATACAGATATTGCTGTGAAGGTTGAAGATGGGCATGCAGCCTTCGACCAGTATAGAAATTCTATTTAGCAACAGTACGGATTTTGCCGGTCGCAGACCTTCATTTTATTGCTGGATTTAAGACTGAAGTCTTAAACCAGGGCGGAAATAATAGCAATGATACAATAAAGAACTATTTCTTTCGTTATTGAGTCAGATACATTTCAATCTCTTCAGACTTCACATCAAGTTCACCCGCCCAATGTTCAGAATTATTGTCAGATTCTTTGAAAATAAGAAGTAAAAAATCATTTTTCGGATACCGTTCTTTTCTATTAAAAGGATCACTATTGGGAACAAAGGGCTCCGTTTTAGTAGCTACGATTATACATCGATTACCGGATGGCAAATGAATTACTTGATCTCGTACTTGAAAGATATTCTCCATAAAATTACACTTACAATAGTGGTAATCTAATTTATTGGTTTAGAAATGTTTAATGTCCAATTTGCCTTAAAGTTAAGATGGCATTTTTATTTCCTAATTGTGCTGATTTTTTTAAGAAATCAATTGCTTTACTTTCTTGTCCTGCTTTACTAAAAATCTGCGATAGCAATAGGTACGGATTTGAATAATTAATGTCATGCTCCAATGATTTATTACAGTCGTCAATTGCTTCATTAAGTTTGCCAATATTCAAATATGCGTTTGCTCTGTTGTTATATAATCGCTTAAAAGGAACCCCTAATAATACCCCCATGTCCATTCCTTCTTGGTCTGTATTGTGCTCTAAATTGGGATGCTCTTTCTTTAAATAAATTGCATAGCTATAAAATTCCACAGCCTTTAAATTATTACCAATGTTGAGATAACAAAAACCAATCTGATGATATAAACCGTAAACATAAATGTCGTTTTCTGCGAATTCAATAGCTTTCTCATAGTCAGCTATTGCATCAGAGTACTTTCCAAGATCCTCAAAGATATTTGCCCGAAAGGCATAATGTTTCCAATCATTAATATCAGATTTCCCAATTACGACGTTTATATTCTGCAAAGCAGACTCTAAATTTTTACTTTGATAATCCTTTATCGCTTTTTCGTAAGGAATTAAATATCCAGTTTTCAATCCGCCGAACAGATTTGCAAATGTTCTCCTTTTAGAATTCCGTTGTCTAATTCTATTAAAAGCTTTTTCAAAAACTTCCATTGTACTTTCTTTTAGGATAAAATAAACTCTTAACTAAATATCTGTAGTTATTTATGACACCGTAAAAGTAGTTTTTTTCTTTTTATTGCCCTATAATCTGTATAGCTTTACCTTTCTGCAGTGCTTCAGCAACGCTTTACAAATTATACCGAAAGGGTATTAGCAGACGTCCACTGGCCTCTAAATTGTGACGTCTCCATTGTCCAATATCATACAGGTAAAACATGAAGCGTAACACAGTTGACCTAATCTACAAAAAATGGACTATTATTTGCAACAAAGAGTTTGTATTTCCATTGTGCTTCTTTGAAATATTGCCGTGTACAAAGAATAACAAAATTCAACTGTTTTCCTGCTTAAAAACTACAGTTCTGCCACGCAGTTTATTAGTCATTTGCAATTACGTCATTATAAGCAATTTGTTTTGAGCTTACCTTACCGCCGCCTCCCTGTTATACTTCTTCCTGTAATCCAATGGTGACAGCCCTGTAATTTTTTTGAATACAGTTCGGAAAGCCTTGCTGTCTGAATAACCCACTGCATACATCACTTCATTAATATTCTCCCTGCTCGATTCCAGGCTTTTCTTGGCAGCTTCAATCTTTACTCTCTGAAGATACTCTACAGGTGTGTTGGCGGTAGCTTTTTTAAAACGTCTTTCGAAATTCCGCCTGCCTATTAAAAATAAGCCTGCAAGTTGATCCACAGAAATCTTTTGTCCTACATTGCTTTCTATATATTGCTGTGCCTGCTTTATCGGCTCATCCTCATGGTCTTTCTGCCCGGTGAATATGGAGAATCTGGATTGACTGTCCCGCTCTATTTCAACTTCCAGCAATTTAGATAAATATACGGCAACATCCCGTCCGCTGTACTTTTCTATAAGGTGCAGTATCAGGTTTAAAAATGAATAAGCGCCCCCGCTTGAATAAATACCCTGTTCATCCGTAATTATTTTTTCAGGTACTACTTCTATGTCGGGGAACATCTGTCTGAAAGCATCCGCAGCTATCCAGTGTGTTGCGCATTTTTTCCCTTTTATCAATCCGGTTGATGCCAGTAAAAATGCCCCCACACAAAGGCTTGCCACTTCTGCCCCATACTTGTATTGCTCCGTAATCCATGGTATAAACTCCAGGTTTTGTCCCAACGATTGCGGCTGCGCTGCAGGAATAATAATCAGGTCGGTTTTCTTAATGTCCTTCATTAACAAATCAGGGTGAACGGAAAATAAACCCTCATAAAATTTTATCTCTTTCGATAGCCCCACAAGATGCACGTCAAATACCGGCTTTCCGCCAGTATGTTCAAGGTAAGTATTTGCCGCGGTAAAGGCCTTGTAAGGCCCTACGATACTACTCAATATGCATTGGCCTTCCGGTACAATAATAGATACGTGTTTCATAATTATTATTTAAACAAGACTTTTGATTGATAGTTAATGAATTACAAAACTACCACAAATCATTGTCGCAATCAACCCCTAAGATTGTCGTATTTACACACCTGCTCTTTCATTTAATGACACTATGTTTGTAATTCAAAATCTTAACTACATCATTCAAAACAATCTAAAATCAACAATTATGGACGGTTCAGTAAACATCATCAACTGGTTTGAAATATCCGTAAGCGATATGGCCAGGGCAAAGAAATTTTATGAAACAGTTTTTTCTATCGAAATGAATCAAATGGAAATGATGGGCATGCAAATGACATTTTTCCCGATGGAGAACATGAATGGGAAAGTATCAGGCGCACTGGTACAGGGACCAATGCACAAACCAAGCATGGACGGCGCTAAAATTTATTTCAATGGCAATCCTGACCTTGCAGAAGCTCTGGGTAAGATAGAAGCAGCAGGTGGAAAGATTACGATGCCAAAAACCAAAATAAATGATGAAACCGGCTACATGGCTTTCTTTATTGACACGGAAGGCAATGGCGTTGCCTTACATTCCGGTAACTGATTCTATTAGCTATACACCATGGCGGCGGGGCAACCTGCCGCTATTTTTTTAACCATTTACACTTCTCACGAGGTAAAACAGTGCAATAAATATCTCTCGCAAAGGCGCAAAGACGCAAAGTATAATTATTTGATTGTTAGTAAATTATATAAAAGTCAAGAGCGCAAAGCCCTCAATTAATATAAGCACTAATGTACCCCGATTACAGTATAAAAACTTTCTCAAACCTTCTGATTTTAAAAATTATGTCCACTTCATCAGCAGCGCTTAAAGCGCAATTCGATTTGCATACCCGGTTATTCAATAATGCATTAGATGGCATTACTGATACGGACGCCACTACCCGGAAAAGCGAACACATCAACCATATCAAATGGATCGCAGGTCACCTGGTTAATACCAGGATTTCTACCATTAACAGGATGACAGGCGGGCAACCGGATGAAACTTATACTGCACAATTTGGCAGGGGGGCAGCCCTTGACCCGAATGCATCTTATCCTGCAATTGAAGAAATTACTTCTAAGTGGAAAGAAACTGCCCCAGGAATAAGTAATGCGTTTACCAATATGCCCGAAGAAGCATTATCAGCTAAAGCCCCGGTACAGACGCCAGTTGCAGATGATACTTTACGCGGGCTTCTTGCATTCCTGGTTTCTCATGAGGCATATCATATTGGCCAGCTTTCCTTATTAAGAAAAATGGTTGGTAAGGAAGCTATGTCCTATAATTAGGGCCTGCTGTGAAATATCCGACTCCTTATTCAAGGATTATCTCCAGCTTATTTTGTTCTATTAAGTGCAAAAGTTATACAGTATAGACCTTAAAATCCTTGCATACACCGATAGCCCCCGATCAAACTGCTCTGTCCTTCGTCTCTTACTTTTCTTTTGCTTCGCCAAAATAAAAGTACCAAAAGAAAAGGCGATTTTTGGCGAAATGCTCCGCACGCCAAAAAATAGCTATGCGCTGAAATGTGGTGGAAAGCTATTAAGGGGAAGCCCTTGTTGGCGGGGCAATGATTGAGCCAAAGAACCTTTCATAGGGTTGTGGGCTGTTACTTAATATTTTTTGGAATTTAATTGAAAAAAAGGCGCTGTGAGATTCAGCGCCTTTTTTTATGCGTTTGAATAATGACACCGATCATCAATAGTTATGATTTTAATCATAATTAAATAATAAGAAAAGTGATTACTTGCAACTTATATTTTTTCAAGCTTATGAAACAAGCCACTTATTACGTTAATGGCAAAAAACATGCTGTTGTTGTTGGTGAACATGAACTGCTTTCTGATGTAATCCGGAATAAAATCGGCTTGACGGGAACAAAGGAAGGATGTTCGCAGGGAAGCTGCGGCGCCTGCACTGTTCTGGTAAATAATGAGGCTGTATTGAGTTGTATTACCCCTGCATTGAGATATGATGGTGCAAACATTACAACAATAGAGGGGGTGGCAACGGCAGAGGGATTACACAGGCTCCAGGAAAAATTTGTAGAAAAAGGAGCTGTCCAGTGTGGTTTTTGTACACCGGGAATGGTGATAACAGCGCTTGATTTCATAAAACACAATCCCAATCCTTCCGTTGACGAAATCAAGATGGCGCTTTCGGGAAATCTGTGCCGGTGTACCGGGTATAAAAAAATAATTGAGGCGGTATCGGAATATGTAAAAGAAAGTCAGCCTAATAATCACAACCAGCCTGTAGCTGCAATACCATTGCCTGAAACAAAGCAACGAAGCGTTGGAGTGGGACGCCCTTATATAGAAGCCGCTAAAAAGGTGCAGGGAATTGCTGATTATGCTGATGATTACCAGATCAAGGATGCACTGCATGTAAAATTCCTGAGAAGTATTTACCCTCATGCCAAAATTGACCAGATAGATACCGAAGCCGCTTCAAGAGTGGAGGGAGTACGATACATAGCAACAGGTAAAGAATTGCCGGTCACATTTGGTGTACTTCCTATCTCGCAGGATGAGACGGCAATGGCTATTGAAAAAACAAGGTATGTTGGAGAAATTGTAGCTGCGGTAGCCGCTGATTCGGAAGAAATAGCAGAGGCCGCGTGTAAGCTGATAAAAGTAAAGTACACGCCAATCAAGGAATTTCTGACTATAAGTGATTCTATTAACGATATAGGCCCTAATGAAAAGATACATGAATATGGTAAGTTCAATAACAATATTCATAAGAAGGCTGAATTACGTTTTGGTGATCAGCAACAAGGGTTGAAGGATGCGGATGTTGTAAGCAAAATGTCATTCGGATTTGAAGGGATTAATCATGGGTTTACCGAGCCTCATGCCGCCTCCGCATATTGGGATGAAAATGGACTGACCATTATTACAGCCACACAGGTTACACATTATCTGCAACGCGCACTTGCCAAAACCATGGAAGTGCCCTTAAGCAGGGTACGGGTAATTAAACCCTATGTTGGCGGTGGATTTGGCGGTAAAGGAGATCCTTTCCCTCATGAAATAATCATTTCTCATATTGCCAGGAAGACCCGTAAACCGGTAAAGGTTTGCTTAACACGGGAAGAGGTTTTTCTGACCAACCATGGCCGTCATCCATCAAAAATGACGATAAGCCTTGGCGCAGATAATGATGGATTTCTTAAAGTGCTGGACGCGGATATTGCCATTGATGGCGGCGCCTATGGAAGTTTTGGAGTGGTAACATCCTATTACAATGGCGTGCTGCTCCAGGCACCTTACAAACTCGATAATTTTGGTTTCAAAACTATACGCGTTTATACCAATAAGCCGCAATGCGGGGCAATGAGAGGGCATGGAGCTGTCAATTCGCGCTTCGCTGTTGAGTCTTTGATAGATGATATCGCCCACAGGATCAATATGGATCCTGTTGCCCTTAGAATGAAAAATTTCCTTGACTCAAATACCCTTACAGTAGGACATTACAGGATTACATCAAATGGCAGCAGGGAATCCATACAAAAAGTGGCCGAACAATCTGGCTGGGAAGACAAACATGGCAAGCTGGAGTATGGCCATGGATTAGGAGTAGGTTGTGGATTTTTTATCAGCGGAAGTGCCCTGCCCATAATCTGGAATGAACTGCCTCAGTCAACTGTACATTTAAAAGTTGACTTTGACGGCAGGGTGTTGGTTACATCAGGTGCAAATGATATCGGGCAGGGTAGCGATACCATGCTGGCTATTATTGTAGCGGAAGTATTGGGTATCAGTATGGACAACATATTTGTTATAGGTGCGGATACCTTACTTACTCCGGTTGATCTTGGCAGTTATTCAAGCCGGGTAACATTTATGGCCGGCAATGCGGCAAAAAATGCGGCTGAAAATCTTAAAACAGAAATTGCAGAAGCGATCTCAAAAAAGAAAGAGATTCCTGCAAATGAGCTCAATTTTTCTGATGACCGCATTTTCAGCCATGATAAACTTGTTGACCTGTCTTGGATGGAGGCTATAGATATTCTTACAGCTAATCGTGGGGCGGTTAGTGTAAGCGGTAAATATATATCACCTAAATTAGGAGGAGATTTCAAAGGTTCAGGTGCCGGACTGAGCCCATCCTATAGCTTTGGGGCATGTGTTGCCGAGGTTAATGTAAATATTAAAACAGGGCACGTAAAACTCCTGAATGTATGGGGCGCACACGATTGCGGCAAAGCATTAAACCCGCTGGCGGTTGAAGGGCAACTGGAAGGCTCGTGGCATATGGGGATAGGGCAGGCGATGAGCGAGGAAATGAGGTACTACAATGGATTATTGGTCAACAATAATTTCCTTGATTATAAAATACCTACCTCTCTTGATACCCCTGACATCCATACAAACATTATTGAGACCATAGACCCCGAAGGCCCGTTTGGGGCCAAGGAATGTGGAGAAGGCGCATTGCACCCGGTAATACCCGCGATAGCCAATGCGATTTATGATGCAGTAGGAATACGGATAACAAATCTTCCTATCAAATCAGAAGATGTGCTTGAATTAATAAAAAATAAAACCCCAACCCTAAAGGGAGCTACTATTTAATAAAAAAGTCTGCGACATGGTACACTTTTAGGTTTTGACTTTTAACTTTTGACTTAACATTATGACAGCAGAAAAGACATACATCAAACCGGCCACAGTAACAGAGGCATTAAGAATAGCAAATGAACACTCAAATGATTTCTGCTATGTTGCCGGCGGCACTGATATCCTTGTAAATAAATACCAGGGGAATAAAGAATGTTCCTGCCTCATTGATATTACCGGGTTAGCTGAATTAAAAACAATTTCAATTGCTGGAGACCAGTTGAAGATCGGTGCATTGGTACGACTTGATGAATTAAAAAAACATGAAGTAATTGCTATAAAATTTCCTGCTCTTTTGATTGCAGCCCAGGAAGTAGCCTCTCCTATGCTAAGAAAAACAGCTACTATAGGTGGGAATATTCTGTGTGAAAACCGATGTTCCTTCTATAATCAAAGCGAGTGGTGGCGGGAAGCCATAGGCTATTGCCTGAAGTGCGATGGCGATGTATGTATTGCAACTGGCGGTAAAAAAGCCTGCTTCTCAAAATTTGTCTCTGATACTGCGCCTGTTCTTATCAGTGCAGGAGCAATGATTGAATTACAAGACATAGATGGAGTAAAAATTATTCCGCTTGAAACAATCTACACCGGGGATGGAGTGAAGCCGAGGAACATACCAGATACTGCTATTCTAACAAACATTATCCTTCCTTTAAACCATGATTTTAATATTGTCTTTAAGAAGCTCAGGCCACGCGAAGCCGTTGATTTCACATCACTTACAACAGCAGTATCTTTAAATGAAAAAGGGGACATTAAAATAGTAATTGGCGGCGTTGACCCAAAACCTGTGGTGGTAGAAGGGACGGCAAAAGGCATTCCGGAAGACTATATCAAAAAGGCACTGGCAAAGTCAAGGGTGGTGGATAATGATTTTTACTCCCGTAAGTACCGGCGGGAAATGATGCGTCTTTTCCTGGAACAAAGTTTTGAGGAATTATTGAAATAATTATTCTCTGATTGGAAATAATAGCATGTAGATTTGATTTGAGAAAATGTTATTTTTGCTATTATGCATATTCAAGGCTGATTTTTTATTTCTTTAACCAATTAACTTTTTAACCAGAAAAGATATGCCGGTACAACGCCCGTTCAACCTCAGTAAATGGATAGATGAACACCGCCACTTGCTTAAGCCGCCGGTTGGCAACCAAAGCGTATATAAAGACGCAGGCGACTTTATTGTAATGATAGTTGGAGGGCCTAACAGCCGTAAGGATTTTCATTATAATGAAGGTGAAGAGCTGTTTTACCAGTTGGAAGGGGATATTATAGTCAGGATTCAGGAAGATGGTAAAATTGTGGATATACCTATAAAGCAGGGGGATATGTTCTTGTTGCCGGGCAGAACGCCACACTCACCACAAAGAGGCCCCAATACCATTGGCCTGGTAATAGAAATAAAAAGGAAAAGCGTGGAACTGGATGGCTTTATGTGGTTTTGTGAAAACTGCGGCGAAAAACTATACGAAGAGTTTCTAAACGTATCAGACATAGTTTCCCAGTTGCCGCCACTTATGGAGCGTTTTTATTTAGACGTGGATAAGCGCACCTGTAAGAAATGCGGTGCGGTTATGGAGCCACCGAAGAAGGGTTAATAATAGTTGTCTAATCTGAATAACACATCTTCATTCGCTTTTTATCGTTTTGTACCAAAAGGTGAGTACCGGCACAAAGACGCGAAGTACGGCAATTCAAAAAAATAAGTGATGAAGTAAGGGCGCAATGTTCACTTTCGGAAAATTAATAAATAAAATTCCTTTTTATAGTTGCCAAAAAAATAGAAGAGGTACATAAAAATGCACCTCTTCTGTAATCACACACACAATTTTGAACCTTTAGTTTTTTTTCATAGTGACAGGTAAATGTCTTTAACGTTAAATAAGTTAAAAAAATCGTGCCACCACTCAGAAAAAGAATAAAACAAACTGAATTAAAAGAACTAAAATATTATTAGTTCACTTTTTTATGCCGGGATATTTCATTTTAAGCCCCTTTAATGTCTTTTGCAGTGTTTTTGCAACAAAATAGGATTTGTACCAGTTGTGGTTGGAGGGAACGATATGCCAGGGTATTTCATTGCAATGTGTAAATATTTCCTCATAGTATTTCATATAGTTATTCCACAGTTTGGATTCCCTGAAATCATCTGCATTATATTTCCACATCTTTTGCGGATCTTCGAGCCGTTCATCCAGGCGCTTCAATTGTTCTTCGTGTGAAATATGGAGGTAAAACTTAAGAATATGAGTGTCGTTATGAGTAGTCAGCAGGCGTTCAAAATCATTGATGGCATGCATCCGTTGCTTTGCTGTTTTATCATCTGTCATTCCATGTATCCGCGTTACTAATACATCCTCGTAATGCGACCGGTTGAATATCTGGATCATTCCTTTTGCGGGGGCGTGGTGATGTATGCGCCAAAGGAAATCGTGTGAAAGTTCTTCTTTTGTTGGTTCTTTATAAGATGCCACATTTACACCCTGTGGATTCATACTGGTAAATACATCGCGCGTCAGACCGTCTTTGCCACTGGCGTCCATTCCCTGTATCACTATCAGGATGCTATGCTTGCCTTCGGCATATAAAAGGTTTTGCAAATTGTCGAGGTCTTTCAGAATTTTTTCAAATTCATCCTTTACTGCATCTTTAGATAAGCCATTTGGCGCTCCGGTATCAATATTTTTCAGTTTCATAAAATCCCAAACCCCTGCCACCTTCGCGACTGATATAAGGGGCTTTTTTAAATTGTCAGAAGAAGTTTATTTGTGTGTATTGCAATGCTAAATTATAATTTTAATACTTAAAATTTCAGAAAATGCTATTCACGGGAAGGTGCCGGGGTTGCCATCATCATTCTGTAAGCCTTTATGAATATAGCACCGAGGTTTTTATACGGAGGTACATAATCCGAAAATTTATCCATTGCATCCGGCTTTTTAGCGAAGTATTCTTCCAGTTCCTGCCACATAGTTATCCAGTTTATATCTGCACCTTCCTGCAGCCTGGTGTTGAGCGCTTTAATAATTGGTTCATTTATTGCCATAGCGCCCGTTTGCTTTGATGAAATAATGTGTGCGTCTGGGGAATGGTCGAGCACAAGCGCCAGGTTATGGTAGCCGCCGCATGACCCCAATATTACTATTTTTACATTTTTTGTAAGTTTGGCAAGTGTTGCTTTCAGATGATAACTATGCCCGCGATGTATTATTATTGTCGGGTAAATTCCGTTATTTTTCAGGTACCTTGATAAACTGTCCTGGGCGAAATCATCGTCGGGCTCTTTCAATGGCAGGTTAGCGTATATTACTATGTGATTCCCGGTTGTGGAAGAGATTACCGTCCAGTATTTCTCATTAACCACTTTCCATTTACTGTCTTTTTTAAATTCTCCCATATAGCTATCGTAGGACTCTTCCCCATCTTTATCGCCGAAGAAGAACACCTGCTGGTACACAATACCGGAATCATTTACGAGATCTTTATAAAGTACCTTATTAATAGGTGGCAAATGCAATCTTGATGATGCTACAGACGCCCCTGTATCACTGCCGGAAATTTTATTGCTTTCAAAAAGCATAGCCAGCAGGCTATACACGATCATCCCTTTTTTGCTCTTTTCCTTATAAGACAATTCATAATTTTCCTTCACTTTTTTCTCCAGGAATTCAGATAGCGCAGAATCTCGGATACTGCCGAATGCGTCAGCAACATCCACAGCGTCTTCCAGTTCATCTGTTTTCCCATTTTCAAGGCCGGAAATGAACCGGGTCATTAAAAGGGTTCTTGAAGTATCATCAGTTGTTCCCAGGAACTCAGACAATGTATTATAGCCTGCGCACATGCGGATAAATGTCCTGAAATGGTCGTATTGCAGTGTGTCGAGCAACTGGTCGCCTTTCAAGGGTTTCATGCGTTCTGCCAGCCTTTTAAACGTGCCGAGAAAACTGCTTGTGTATATCTCATCCTGGCCATATACCATCATGTAGTATAAAGATGTCGCAGGCATGCTGTCAATACATTTGAACCTGATTTCTTCTTTTTCCTCATGCAGCGCATTCATTTGCCGCACAAAATCGTTAAGCGCCCTGTATTGCAACTCTGAATTATAGGAATGGCTTCCGATTGAATCATGCTGCATCCTCAGACGAACCAGGTTATTAAAGAATAAGTCAGGATGTCCTGTGAAAGAATCGATCTCTTCAACTGATTTGCGCCTGTAATAAACATCACTGAGAAAAGGAAACGCTTTCAGCGGGGTTTTAGAGTGCGCGGCTATTTTTACAATTGACTGCACCAGGGTATCCCTGGTATGATAAACAGCGCTTTTCAACGGGAAATTCGTTGACATGGCGTAATTAAAGATCACATCCGGCTCTATACGGGCATCAGCTTTTATAATATCACCGGCAAAGGTATCAGTTGCGAATTCAGACAATCTTTTTATCATCATTTTAGGGTCAGCTTTCCCTATTTCCTTATATATGTATGCCCTTGCATCCGGATGCTTGTCTCCAAACTCCTTTATATTATTTAGCGAATAGATATTTGTGTTAAGAACAACGAATGCCATCATTTTATTTTCATTACTTGCTATCAGCATATCGCGCATGTTATTCACCAGATTTATATAAAATTCCGGATTCGGATTCCGGTCCCTGTTATACATTCGCAGCATTTCCCACACTGTTCTCAGGTAACGTATTTTTTGCTGGTTGTCCGTAACGGTTTCCCTTCCGTAAGCAGGCATGTTTTCTATCATTACCTGCATTGAGTCCACTTTCATCAGCAAGGCAATGGTCAATAGGTCTGTAAGAATAGAATCTGATTTATACCCTACAGTAGTATCCTCTTTTCCATCAGCCAAATCAGCTTTTTTTTGTTCCTTATCAATATTGTCATGAAAAAGTGCGCGCCCAAACGGAATTGGCTGAAATAAAGTATCTTCAAAGTATGGGTTGATTTTCGCAACAGTATCCTTTACTTTATATTTATGATATGCAGGGAAGGTAAGTTGTTTTTTCGGAGGTGGTGGTGGTTTGTGCCTGGGTGCAATATGCCTTTGCTGGGCATACGTTTTCCCGGCAAAAATTAACGACAGTAAAACCAGGATTGATAATAAACGAACGATTTTTCTCATAATAACCTACCGAAAGCTATCGGTTATGGACACATTTTAGTCAAATATACTTTTTAAAGTGTAAATAAAAAGGCAAAACCTGATTAATAACGTAAAGCTCCGGAGAATATTATTAAGTAAAAATGGCTCATTAGTCGTTATACCAAAAAACTGTAGTAAAACAGCTAAATTGTGCAGGAAATGAAATTGGCATTTGTACAGGATTGGTTTAATGCAAATGGCGGCGCGGAAAAGGTCGCTGGGGCTATACTGGATATATATGACAAGGAAGATGTGGATATTTATGCCTTGTTTGACCACTTTTCGCCATCGGCCCGGAAAGAAATTTTAAATAACAGGCCGGTGAAAGTTTCCTTGCTGCAACATGTTCCATTCATCAGCAAAATTTACCGTTACTTTTTACCTTTTATGCCCTGGCTTATGAAGCGGTTTAATTTGCGGGGTTATGACCTTATCATTTCCACTTCCCATGCTGTGGCTAAAGGCTTCAGAAGTGATCCTGCCATATTAAATATCTGCTATTGCCATACCCCTTTGCGGCCAATATGGGATATGTATGATGATTATGCGGAGCATCATGCTTTAGGCAGATCATTTATTTACAGGGATTATGTGAATTACTTAAGAAATTGGGATCGCGAATCTTCAAAGCATGTCCATTATTTCATCGCTAATTCAGAGCATGTAAGCCGTCGGATAGAAAAGAGTTATAACCGGGCCTCGAAAGTGATATACCCCCCGGTCAGGGTTGATAAATTCTCTTTGTCTGAAAGTCCGAGGCAGGATTATTATCTGTGTCCGGGCAGGTTTGTACCATATAAGAAGATGGACATGGTTGCAAGGGCTTTTCAGAAAATGCCGGATAAGAAATTAGTGCTGATAGGGGAAGGGTGGGGCGCAAAGAAATTTGATAAGATGCTCCGGGATTGCCCTAATATTGAATGGCTGGGATATAAAAATGACGAGGAAATGATCCGGTATATTCAGCAGGCGAAAGCATGTATTTTTGCTGCGAAAGAAGATTTCGGTATTATGTGCGTGGAAGTGCAGGCCTGTGGCACTCCGGTACTGGCGCTCAATTATGGTGGTCATAAGGAAACTGTAATAGATGGTGTAACTGGTTATTTGTTTTTGGAACAAACAGAACTAAGTGTAATTGAAGCGGTAAAAAAACTGGAAAGGTTTCCTTTGAATAATCATAAAGCTATCAGGCAAAATTCATTGCGGTTCTCGGAAGAAAGGTTCAAAAAGGAATTTGTTGATTTTGTACAGAATGCATCAGATGAATTTTATAAGGATAAAAGGATATGAATAATTTCGACTTCATAGATAAGTATGCGGCAAGGTTGTTGCTGGTATCCTTTTTTCTGCCTGCGAAATGGCAGGTGTATGTGGCTATTGGTACCTGTGTTTATTTTGTATTCCGGACACTTTTTACAAAACAACGGCCCCCTAAAAAGAATTATTTATGGGCCTTATTTTTAGGAAGTGGGTTCCTGCTTTATTTATTTTCTGTTCCCTTTACTCCCCCTGAATATAGAAAGGGTTTATTACATCTTTGTGAGCGCGAGGAGTCATTATTGCTAATGCCATTGGTATTCGGGATAACCGCTTCCTATTTCAGGGAGCTTATAGCGGGAGAACTTATTTTTTTCGTGTATGCCTGCCTTATATCCTGTGCCATGGGAAATGTGGATTTTGCTTATCATTATTTTTTTGTGAAGGGCGGGCTGCATACCTTATCGCATGTTCAGTACCGGATGATCTTTGAAGCGTTTACCGGCATTCACCCAACCTATATGGGAATATTCCTTGCTTTTTCCATTTGTATTTTGTTGTTTATTTCTGATATCAGCAACCGCACCGGCAGGATTATTAAATATGCCTTTATGTATATGCTGGTGATCTTCATGATAACACTTTTGGCCAAGTCTCCATTTATGGCGCTGATTATTATCTTTATTCATTATGGTTATTTACGCCGCAAAGTTTTGTATCAGTTCAAAGCTTTTATTCTAGGGTCATTGGGGGCCATCGCGGTTGCCGGTTTATCAATTCCATTCTTCCGGCAGCGGATGGGAGAAATTTTCCAGTTCTTTGGCTTTGGCAGCCAGGGTACAAGCGCTGTAAATTCATTTTATGACCGCCAAATGATATTTAACACGGATATAGATATGATCAGGCAATATTGGTTAACCGGCGTGGGCCCGGGCCGTATGCTCCATGTATTGCGTGAACGGTATTTTTTTAATTCCATAGCAAATAACAGGTCAGTAGGTAATTTCGATCCGCATAATCAATACTTTGCTGTATGGTTGTCGTTTGGTATTTTAGGAATTGCATTGTTTATATTGATACTTGCAGTCCAATTTGTAAAATCCATAAAAAGCAAAGATTATCTGTATGTTTATTTACTCTTTATTCTTGCTATAACTTTTTCTACGGAAACAGTATTATATCGCCAGCAAGGGATAGTGTTTTATGCGGTATTTACATCATTATTTTTTTTCAGGAAGCAGGTAAATGGAATTGGGAATTAGCTCTTCGGCGAGGCTCAGGCTGACAAATTGGGAATTGCGATTGTTTCCTGATTATCGTAATCCCTGAATTTTGAATTGCGCAATTCTAGTTTGATTTTTTTATTTTGGTGATTGTTGCTCAGGTTTATATTGAAAATCAATTAGTTATCAAAAAAATATCCACAAATTCTTGCGCATTCTTTGCTCTAGGTTGCGCATTCTTTGCTCTTTTTTGTGCCTGATTTTTGGTGTTCTGATATTATCATAAATTTAAATTGTACACTTTTTCAAAGATTTTTTTATTTTCTCTTTCAGAGGTTTATTCTGTTGGTTTTCAATTGGTTGTTGAAATAATAGCCGGAAACAACTGTACATTATCTGGACGTTTTCTGGACACTTGTCTTTTTGCAACTTCATCCAGCCTATCACCCCAGCCAAATTAAACCTTCGTTTAATTTGACATCCCCTCTTTGAAAAAAAGCGGG
>CAISOH010000414.1 GCA_903887005.1 uncultured Bacteroidota bacterium
ATACAATTTCTTTTCTTATCCAGAACCTTACGGATCAATTACAATCCTTAAAACAGAAGGATCCTCCGCTGTATTACTTCCAGAACAGATGGCCGCACATGAAGTGGGTGTAAACCCCTAAAACCCCTGACCCCTGAAGGGACTATTTTTTAAAAAGTGAAAGCATTGATAGGCTTGCCTTTCATGGCTTTTTTATTTTATAGGGGACGATTCAGGGGACGGTTTATTATTTGATAATAGCAATTACTTATCTTTATTTCTAAAGTAGATTTTTGTAAAAATACTCACTGTATTTATCAAGGTGAATACTCTATTATAGTTTAATTCAACCTTTTACCGGACACAATTGAAAGTTTAATAGACTTGCAATCTTTGGGGCATACTTCATACTGTTCCTTTAATTTCTTTGAAATGCCAGGACCAATATAATCATGTAAAGTGAAATTTTTGCTGCCCTCTACGGTACCGTCACCTGCAACAAATTCAGCCTTGAAAGTTATATCCTTATAATCATATTTAGAGTTGTTACTGATTTCAGCCCACAAGCGAAACTTGCCCAAAGGTATAATTGAATTTATATGGTAAGTACCCTTTACATCAAGGTCATTCTTTGCATTTTGAGCAATTGCTACTGATATTATACTGATTAATAAAAATAGTGTGAAAGCCAGATTTTTCATATTGGTGATTTTTTTTACAATAGTACAAAATAATTCCAATCACTTTTCAGTCTTTATTTTCTATTTATGCTAGAATTATTTAAAAATATATTTCTAATTTTAAACCCCATGTATTTCCTGTGCTTTTTTCCAATTCTTTTTTAGGATAGGTTTGCTTACACTTGTTTCACCCTTAGAAGGTTCGCCGGAGAAATGGCAAAATTTTTCTTCATAGTCTGCATCTCCGTATTTGCTCCATGATTTATACGCTTCATGGCTTAAAGGTTTTTCTATGTTAAATGGGATTTTTACGCCAGTCCTTATACAGTATCCCGTTGGTAATTCATATTTTTTTTCAGGTATTTTATTTAAATTATTGGTTTGCTTCAATTCTAATTTTTGCGAAATATAGGTACTATTTCTTTTTATTTTATCGACTTCTTTGGCTAGTTGTTCATACAAATCTTTATCATGAACTTTGGACACATAAATACCCATTTCAACATTATTCTGCTGTGAGAACATATAAAGGTTCATAGAGGTAATGATGGCCTCATTCTCGTTAAAATAGCATTTAGCATGTAAATCCTGATGAAACAATACTTTTATACCATTTTGAGAATTCAGCCATTCACTTTCTTTTTTAAGGTCGTCATTTTTACCGTAAATAATAATAAGGTCAATTGAAAATTTAAGACGGTCTTGTATTGATAGTTTTATCTGATTGTTTAGTTGTAAGTAAGGGCTTATCAAATAAAGCTTATCATTTGAATTATTTATTAGCTTCTGTAAGTAATGTGATACGCCTGTGGTATCTAAGAATTCAGCCATTTTTTTAAAATTAAAAATTTCGCCAACGCCCCAGAATGCGAATGTGTATAAATAACCAGCGTGGGACATTCAGCTACAGGCAAAGAAGGTACTGGTATACCTGCAACCCGAATAACCGAAGCCCACGCTGTTGCGTGAGCGTTCAACTATCCTCAGGTTGCATAAAAATTACCAGTTTCTCTTTGCCTGATTTAGCTAACGCTAATTATGTCAATATTCTTTAGTTTTTATATTTACATGCTGTAAAAATAGTGCATAGTTTCTTATATAAAATTGCTTTTGTTTTTAAGAACATTAAAATTGTCTATTAAATCGTAAAATAGATTTGTATTTTCGATTTAAATTCACAGAATAATGAATGCCCCATTAACTTTAAGACGGCCGTCAACTGGCAAGATTTTGAAATGCTTTGTAAAAAGCTTTGGGGAGAAATATGGAGTTGTCCTGAAATAAAGAAAAATGGGAGAAGTGGTCAAAATGGTATTGACATTTATGGTATCCCGATTAAGGAAAATGATTATTTCGGAATTCAGTGTAAAGGTGTAAATAATTAAATAAATTTGACAGCTAAAATAAATTGTTTAGGCCAATTTAAGAACACTGAATTTAGAATATGTTAACTAAAATATTACTTAATTAGCACTAAATTGACTTTATGAATCAGAGAGATTATACTGGGGATAAAGAATTTCTGACGGGCAGAGCAATTCGCTTTTTTTCTAGATATGGTCAAGAATTAGACCAAATTGCTAGTCTATTAGCAATAAGGCTAAATCAATTGGCCTTGGCTTATACCATTCAAAATAATTTACCAAGAGAATCCGTAATAATAACAACAAGGGTCAAGACTCTTAAGAGTTTTTTAAAAAAAGTTGCGAAAGCTGGATGGCCACACTTTTACTATTTGAAAGATGTGGTAAATGATATTATTGGAGCCAGAATTACATGTTGGTTTTTAGATGACTGCCATGGAATTCATGATTATATTAAACAAAACAATCAATTTACCATAGTTCCTGAATTGACAAAAGATTATATAAGTAATCCAAAGAAATCAGGTTACAGATCTATACATGTTATTGCCAAAATGTGTTATGACAGAGTTAAGTCTGATGGTGGCAAAATTAATATTGTTTCTGAAGATATGAATTGTGAAATTCAGATTAGGACGAAATTAATGGATACCTGGGCTGACTTGACTCATGAATTTCATTATAAAGCTAAGGACCATGGGATTGAAGACCCTGCACTTGAAAAAATTTTAAAAACACAGGCCAATAGATTTTATTCGGAAGATGAGTCTTTTATGGCTATTAGAGATGTTTATCAAAAAATGATAGAAAAAACAGAGAAACCTAATAGAGAAGGTTTTACAGATGAAAGATAATTTATGTTTTAAACATTAATTAATATGGCTGAAAAATCAGATAAAAAAAAGAACATTAATGAGTTAGAAAAACTTGCGGAAGAAGTTTTGAAACTAAAGCAAGAACGAGAGCAAAGGAGACCTTTATTAATAGAGTTTTGTGGAAGTCCTAAGTCGGGCAAATCTACAACTATAACTTCTTTAAATATATTTCTTAAACGAAATGGTTTTAACACAGTAGTATTAACAGAAAGAGCTAGTGTTTGTCCAATAGAAAACAAGACGCATCCATTTTTTAATATATGGACTATGGCATCGGCAATCGCTGAAATTGTTAAACACTTGAATATGGGTGCGGGAAAGGTAGATATTATTATTTCTGACAGAGGAATATTTGACGCTTTATGCTGGTTTGAATGGTTAAACAGTAATCCAGCCAGTGCTTCTCCTTATTTGGATGATAAAACCTACAAAGACCTTAAAACATTTATATTAATGGATATTTGGCGAGACTATCAAGACCTTATTTATATTTTTAAAGTTGAACCCAAAACTTCTATTAAACGAGAATATTCAAATTTGTTAACTGAAAAGCGAGGAACAATTATGACTGAACAAGTACTTGGTGGGTTTAATAACTCGATTGATAATGTTGAGAAATTATATGGAAATAAATTTAGGAATATTCAAGTTATTAAAACGGATACACCTGAAACAGATGAAGATCCAAATAAGGTTGGCTATCTAGTAACTAATCAAATATTGAAAAATCTGAAAGATTTACTTATTGAGAAAATTGGTTATTTTCCTGACAGTTTAGGTAGCAAGCTAAAATATGGAGTTAACTCATTAGAAATAATTAATGAGGAAAAATTGTCTTTTGGTAATAGGGATGTGATTGAGGAAAAAAATTTTATACAACCTATTGCTATTGTCGTAATTACTAATGCAAAAAGGGATAAAATTTTGGTTGTAAAAAAAGGAAATAAGAGAACATCAATTGATTCTCCAGAACGTGATAGATTATTAACATACATTGGAGGGCATATTAGAATTGAAGATTTAAGAGACTCTACTTTTTCAACTCTTATCCAAACTTTACACAGAGAAATACAAGAAGAAATAGGTGAATCATTAAATATTCAACAAAATACTCCTTTTCTTATTTATACACCCGATAATGAAGTTAGCAAAAAACATCTTGCCGTATGTTTTGTCATTGAAATGGACTTAGAAGATAAAAAATTTAAATTAGTAACTGATGAATTTATTATGAAAACAGGTACTACTAAAAGTGGACATGTCTTGAAAATTTCAGAATTAGTTTCAAGCAAGGAAAAATCGCTAGGAAAAGACAAAATATTAGGAAAGGATAAAATAGAAAATTGGAGTAGAGTGATATTAAATACACTCTTTAATACGAAATTACTCTATGAGAAACCATCCAAACCAATTTCTATATTTGATAAAAACATTAATTTATTTACTACGAGTTAGGACTATTCATATTGATATGGATATTGAATCCTCTTTTGTATTCCTATCAACTTCGTTGCGATAGCACCGTTCAACTACAGGAAGGGAAGTCCGTAAACGCTTTTTACATTGCTGAAATAGCAAAGAAAAAAGCTATCCCACATTCATGTCCGGGGATATGTGGACGCAGGATGTTTGATTTTATATCTTTTATTTTTTTAAAGGCAAAATCAAAATCCTTGCTTCCCACATACCCCCTTTACCAATAGAAGCGGTGTCTGCGACCCTCTATTTTGATTGCGGTCTTGTCACCGCGGGACAGTCCGGTGGCGGACAGCCAGATAGGTGTTTCATTGAAGGGTTAAGGGAGCCGGGGCGGCGAATCTGTTTGATTGCCTGCGGCGCTTTCCGGGTCGGGTATAAAATATTCAATCAGGGCAGGTTTATTTTATTGCCTGCCCTGATTGATTTTATTTTTTAGCTTAAAAGAATATCAAATGCATTTTGAAGTATAGTGGATGAATTACCCTCTAAAATACTTTCAAATCTTGATTTGTCGTTTTGATATACTTTCATATGGTCTAAGTAATGACTAATGCCATTATAAGCCCCCCAAGCTGTTCCGATTATATTTTCCTGTCCTACTCCGTTAAAATAAGATTCCATACAGGCAGAGCGAATATTTAAAATCCGGGAACTATCTTTTTCCTGTTTGCCGCCAGTTACAAAAAGCGTTTCGATCAGTTCTTTATATGCCTGATCAGAAATTCTGACCTTTGACATGGTGTTAAAGGCTTGATTTAAATTGCTGACATAGTTCTTTGTAATCCCTACTAAAGAGGCGGCAGATTTTAATTTTATTTCTGCGGTTATTGTATGCCGGATGCTAACGGTCTTTTTTGCGCTATCCATTGCAGCGTTTAGGGTATTTTGACAAACTACCCGAACCGGGGTAATCATTGCTTTTATTGCCCCGCTACCATCATGAGAAGATTTTAAAACTACAAATATCTTTGTTATGTCGTCAGTGCCGGAAATCCTGATATAGTCAGGCATGGAAGCAGTTAAAAAAAGAACCTCGCCCTTTCCTAAAATTCCGGCAGTTTCATATATAGCCTTATTTTCACCTACAATTGAATCGAAAAATTCAAATGCTTGTAAGTTTTGGACTGGTACATATTTACTACCCACAACACCCAAAACAGCGTTATTATCTGACCTGATGACCGCTTTATAATTGGGAATGTCAATAGATGAAACACTACGCATTTCATGTAATACAACCTCAAAATCTAAATTTGCTTCTCTTATACATTGTTCCGCTGTCAATAGTTTATCCGGCAATACTTGCCCTAAACCATGCCAGGCGGTTATATTATTTGCAGATACAAAAGAATGTTTCCCTTTTTGTTCGTTATACTCGATATTATGTGCCATGTTTTTAAAATATTTAGTTTGCTTGTAAATGAAGTTTAAAAGAAAAGTAACCGACTAAGTCATTTTGATTTGGAAAGTATTTTACAGCCTCAGAAAAACGGCTTATCATTTCCTGCCTCATTTCAGATTGCGGGGAAGGCTCGATTAATGTATAATTTTTAAATACTCCTGTTTTTCTTCGCTTTATTAAAGCCCCAGATGAAGGATAATCAAAAGAACAATTTGCAACCCGCAGATGAATAAATTTTTCTTCGACTATTTCAATACTTCCATCAATAATACGAACACCTCTAAAAACCGCATCGGGAAATTTCCCGATAAAATACGCCTCGACCAGACGAATTTTAGAACCTTTCAGAAATTCCATGTTGTTTAAGTTTTAAAATAATAAGACATAGCCAACTGGCTATGAATCCGTATTTCAAAGAGCTACAATTAAAACAGCTAACCCGCTAAGGAAACCGGAAAGTAAATATTAGATAGTAGGTAATATGTACTTTCCAGCCTGTATAATCTCTCTTCAAGATACGAAATAATTAAACCATAAACAAGTAAATTTGGTTAATGAAGTGTTATAACTAATTGATAATCAATATATTATATGAATTGTAATATATTGTATGTAGTATATATTTTATGCGTTCACCCAGACCTGTTCACCCGTACCTACGCATTAAAATATAGGTGGCTGCAAATCGCTATTGAAGTAGGATAACTTAGAGGATAAATGATTATATGTTATATCAGATATGAAATTTATGAGTTTCTAGAAAAATAGGTAAGGGTATTTGAGAATTAAGCATTAAAGCATAATGTTTCTTATACGCATGTTCAATATCAGTTATATATTTTGACTCAATTTTTTTGAATAATAAATTTGAATCATGACCTGCAAGAAGGGCTTGCAGCTTACGCCAACGGGCATATTGGTTTTTGTTAAAGCCTAAATTTGCTGCCTTAATTCCTTCTATTGTTTTATACTTTTTTAATAAGATAAGAAAATTAATTACAGCAGTTTTGCGTAGCATTTTGCAATTCTTATCTAATGAAAATTGTCTTTTTTCATTAATAATATCTACTTTTTTTATTGAATCATCAATTTCAGGAAAATGTTTAAATTGGAATAATTTGAAAAATTTGTTATGCATTTTTATGCATTCAGCTAATAATGTAAGGCTGAAAAATTGATTTTTTGGCGGCTTGTCAAAACAGGCCATGTTATTGAGTTCCAAGTTGCCTTTTAGTACGCCTTTTTGGTTCGTACATTCTTCAGCATCATTTATTTTCGGTATGTCCAAAAAAAAGGAATGTGAACGGTTATCCTCCTTTTGATAAAACTTCCAAAGTGCCTTAACTTGATTTTTGTTTCTTATGTTATGGTTCCTGCGAAGATATGAGACCGCATTATCCATTTTGTCCAATTTCATAATGACTTGAATGTCTCTTACTTGTGACATTTCATTCCCATCTCCGCCATGCATCGAAGAAGGAAGGAAATAAAAAGCGAAGTTATGACGTGGACTTCTTTCGGCATTGCTTGAACCATCAGCAGCAAGGTAATAAACGGAGTAGTGGTTGTAGTACTCCAGGGCTTCATCATGAATATAGTTTACACGCTCCCGAATAGCTCTGTATGAATCAATATGTTTTTTCTTTAGTTTATGGTTGAAAATGTAATTTAACATTGGTTGTTTGCACTCTAATTCATATCTTAAAATTCTGTCTGCATAATCTTGTAATTTATCAATATTTTTAGCTGTTTCAGCAAGAAAGCGAGGTATTTTTTTCTTTTGGTCCCCAAATTTTTTAATTGATTTTAAAACGTCATTTACTCCGTTAGCTGCGAATTCAGCTCCCTTATGATATATTTTCCAGTAGTACCGTGGATTATTAAAGTCCATGCTAGTATTATAAGCGTGGTACATAGTTTCGGAGTTTTTTGGTATTCTTTGCCGTTTCATACTCTCGAGCAAAAAAAGAGCATCATCCCTTGAATCATAAATTTGGTTATAACAAATATCTATACGAGAAATTTCGACATCTACTAATTTCACTTTTTCCATGCCATTTGTAAGGTCAAGAAATATTTGTTCAATTACCGAAATTATGATCGTCATCCAATATTTTGTGAGTTTTAACATCGAATGCCGCCCGGGCTTATAGTGTTTCGACATATGCCCCGGAATCAGTTCAACTACATTATTAGCGAACAGGAATTTTGGTATTGAGAATTCTATTTTGCAAAAGTCATTTTGTACGTCATAAAAAACATTGATGTAATTAGAAGAACTTTTAACATGCTTTTCTATTCGTGACAAAGCGACATAGGCGAGATTTTTATCTATATTAATCCAAACTTTGCGGAAATCGGTCTGTCCTTTTAATGCCTCTATGTCATCTTCTGAAATCATTATTTCACCTTTGCCGTTATTTTTAAACAATTCAATGGCTTTTGAAAATATTTTGTATTCCGCGACATTGTGAATTTTGTAAACTATTGTGTCCATAGTTATATTTTTAAATTCCTTTTTTTTGCTATTTTATATAAATTAAGAGAAATATATCTGCAGAATTTGTTTTTTCGGTTTTTTGAAATAACCAAGCATATTAAACCAC
>CAISOH010000415.1 GCA_903887005.1 uncultured Bacteroidota bacterium
AATATTATATGACAAAATTTGGCAAGGAAATAATCAACTGTTCGCAAAAAGTCATAAACATGGTTATGGTTCCAGACTTAGCTAAAGCAGCTTAAATATTCTGCCAAAAAGTGCAAAGATTTTACTTTTAAGGTACTAAAGTGCCTGGACAAATGACATATCAAAGCGTATTTTTGAAGTCTGAAAGGTATTATACTTCAATAAAATCTATTGGAAACTCTGGTACAGGTGTTAAAACTATTTTGCCGGCACTACTTATTGGCGAAGATGGTTTTTGACTTTTTAGTGAGGTCATCTTTCTTCTTGAGAAAAATGTCCACTTTATCTTTAGGCAGGCGCAGATTGTAAAAAGGAGTAGGGTAGGTACCGTAGGTAAACAGGTCATAATCGGCATTCCACCGGCCTAATAATTTTTTATCAACACCTATTTCAGTAGCCAATAGTTCTAAACTTATTGGCTGGGTGATGCGGATAATAAACATGATCTTCAACTCTTCGTCTGTAAAAGTCGCTTTCTTTATCACTGTTGTGGGGCCTGCAGCCACCAGAGGGGCAGGCGCGGCTCCTGCTACAGTTGCTTTTCCGGTAATATCTTTTGGCACTGCAATTAATGGCGTCAGCGGTTCTTCTTCTTTTCCAAACTTATAATCAACCGGGATGCTGCCGAGGTCTATGAATTTACTAAGATTTTCAAAGATGCTTGCAGTAGCAATAAAAGCCAGTACATGTCCCTGGGTTTCGCGCGGCAGATATTCTTTAATATCCCAGAAGTTATGGCTGCCAGTGCGTTCGATAGCGCGCTGCACAGGGGTTGGACCGCTGTTATAGGCAGCTATTACAAGGAGCCAGTCGTTTAGCTGGCTATATAACAGTTCCAGGTATTTGGTAGCTGCAGAGGTGGATTTATCCCAGTCCCTGCGGTCGTCATGCCTGCGGTTAACGGATAAGCCCATCATACGGGCGGTGGTTTCCATCAGTTGCCAGGGGCCTACTGCACCTGCATGAGAAACAGCATTATGATTTAAAGCGGATTCTATTACTGCGAGATATTTGAGCTCTTTTGGAAGGTTCTTTTTCTCCAGAACACCGTCAATCAGTGAGAATGGGGTAGGGCTGTTGCTTTGCACACTACCAAGCGTTTTGTTGTGCAACTCGAGGTATTTTCGTACAAACTCGTTTACATACTCATTCTTATCGCCAAAGTATGCTTTCTCACCGGCAAGCGGCACATGGTTATATCCCTTCTTTCCGTCGGTTGCAATATTGCCTGCGATTAATGATTTGTCGGGTTTTACAGTAGGTTTTAAAGCTGTGGTTGTATCTTTTTTTGTAAGGGGTGCAGGACTTTTGACAACGGGCTGTTGCTGCTGCGCCTGTAATGGCGAAACTGCAAGTATATAAAGAAATGCAGGCACAATAAGTTTGTAATGCATGTTTTTAATCGTTGTTAAACCGGTTTAAACATACAGCCTTTTGGGGCCGCAATTAATAAATATGGTGAAAAAGGAGGGATTCCGCTTATGATTAAGCGTTATTTGCAGTTGTATTGGTACCTGTTGATTGTATTTTGTCTTTCTCTTTTATTCCAGACTCAATTTCGTTTTTAATACCGTCCTTGGCTTCATTAAACTCACGGATCCCTTTTCCAAGGCCTTTTGCTAATTCTGGTATTTTCTTGCCGCCAAACAACACTACAATGATTAATAGTGTAATAACCAATTCACCTGCATTAGGCATACCCATAAGCAACTGTGGGTGGAGATTTAATATTGACATTTCTAAAAAGTTTTTAAAATTAATAAAAATAACATTAATAGGATTAAAGCAAAGATAGTATTTATACCTTAAATGCGGTAACTTTTTTGAGATTACGCACCCAAATTTAACAACTACAAATATTAAATAAAAATAATTAATTTATGTATTATCCAGTTTTTGTTTTAGTTGCATGGTCATACCGCCGGTATAATTCCGCCACTTTTCAATTACATGATTCATATCATCCGGTAATTCAGAATCAAACTGGATCCACTTGCCGGTAACCGGATGAATAAAGCCTAATTCTTTTGCGTGGAGCGCCTGGCGGGTGAGTATGCCGAAGCAATTATCAATAAACTGTTTGTACTTGGTGAATACCGTTCCTTTTACTATCCTGTCGCCGCCATACGTGCCGTCATTGAATAAGGGGTGACCGATGTACTTCATATGTACACGTATCTGGTGCGTGCGCCCGGTCTCTAAGCGTAGTTCTACCAGTGTTACATAGTTAAACCGTTCCAAAACCCGGTAATGGGTTATCGCGTCTTTACCATAGTCGCCATCGGGGAATGCATCCATTATTTTACGGAAACGCAGGTTGCGGCCTATGTTCACGTGTATTGTTCCTTCCTCTTCCGCCAGATCGCCCCACACTAAGGCTATATAACGGCGGTGAACGGTATGTTTTTTAAATTGCGCTGCCAGCAGGCTCATGGCCTGTTCCTGCTTGCCGATTACTATAAGCCCTGTGGTATCTTTATCTATCCGGTGTACCAATCCTACCCGTGAAAGGTTTTCAAGATCCACCTGCTCCTGCCGGAGGTAGTAAGATAAGCCGTTTACAAGCGTGCCTGAATAGTTGCCGCAACCCGGATGCACTACCATGCCTGCGGGCTTATTGACTATCATCAGTGCATCATCTTCATAAACAATATTGAGTGGTATATTTTCCGGTATTACTTCCTTGCTTTCCGGGCGGCGGGTTTCAAATACGATTATGGTATCATCCGGCCTTACCCTGTAGTTTGGTTTTACTATTTCATTGTTTACGAGTATGAAGCCTTCTTCAATAGCCTGCTGTATCTTATTACGTGTAGCGCCTTCTACCCGGTTCATCAGGAATTTATCTATGCGCAAGGGTTCCTGGCGCTTATCGGTAACGATGCGCAGTCGCTCTACGGGCTCATCTGATGCTTCGGTTATTTCCTCCTCCGGGTCCTCATCATCCCATACATCTTCTGTTTCATTTGTATCAGCCATTGCGCAAAAGTATGATAAAGGCAGGTTATACTGAAAAGTGGAATTGGGATTCAGTTGTATTGTAATGTCCAGACTGCATTTGTCTTCAAACTGAATTTTGCATAGTTAGCATTATAAATATACCTTAGTACAATAATGCTATAAGTGGCCGCTGCAATAACTTTAAATTTCCGCCGGAGTTTGGGAAACAAAATATTTATTGTTACCGCTTTCCTGTTTTTTACAGCGGTATTCCTGTTTTGTTCTTTTTATATATTCTCAGGTTATGACAGTCTTGTAAAATGGTATATAGGACTCAACGATTGTTTTTACAAAAAAGAAACCTGGGCCAATGATTTTTTCACACCACATGTAAAAGAGTCGGGAAATGTTTATTGCATTATCGCTTTGCTGCTCTCTGTTGCGGGTACAGGCTTTATTTTGAAACGCATAAAAAAAACAAGCTGGCAGTTAAGGCAAGATCTTATTATCAGGATCGGTGCTTGGGATGTGTTGTGTGCAGGTATATGCCTTGCAGTAATTACAGGCTTCTGGCTGTGGGGATGGCCACAGGCGCTTCCTTCAAGCGATGAAATATTTTCAGCCAGTAACTGTGCGGGCATACATCCCTTTCAGACTATAAGCTACTATATGTTGCCAAACAACCATATTTTTTTCAACCTGCTGAATAATATTTTATTTCACTCATTCAGTAATAAGGGCATCTCTAAAAACTACTTATTTTTCCTGAATAAATTTTATGAGTGATTTTATTTTATGTTTGTATTCTTTACATTTTTAAAATTTATATTTAAAATTGATTTTTGTTTCAAATTTTCAATTTCTTTTTCATTATATGCCCATTTTTAGCCATTTTTTACTTCACGGGCACACGTATCCTATTAATTATGCCAACTGAACTTTACGAAACATATTGTAAGTAAGGTTCATAAGTCCGATTACAGTCATTGCTCTCTTGATGCCGATGGTTTTGATATATGAACCATTCATGCTATTTTCTACAAATCCAAATATATGTTCTATGCGTACCCTTACTTTTGATTTCTCTTTA
>CAISOH010000416.1 GCA_903887005.1 uncultured Bacteroidota bacterium
AATATTATATGACAAAATTTGGCAAGGAAATAATCAACTGTTCGCAAAAAGTCATAAACATGGTTATGGTTCCAGACTTAGCTAAAGCAGCTTAAATATTCTGCCAAAAAGTGCAAAGATTTTACTTTTAAGGTACTAAAGGGGCTTCCCCTCATTATCTAACAATAAGTTACAAAAGCTTAGGTTATCCACTAAATGTGGATAACCTTTACGTTATTAGTGTAAGCCCCTTTAGGGGTTTGGGGTTTTTGTTATAGATTTATAGTACCAAATTCGGGCTATGAAACCAAAAACGCGTTCCATCATATACTTTCTTTCCGGCCTGGCAATCGGGATCGTAGTAGTAACAGGCATTTCCTTAAAAAAAATTGATGCTGCTACAACAGCAGTAGAAGTAAGCCCGGAAGGGCGTCCGCAATATAAATGGTATGCGCCTATGCTGCCTAGCGGCATAGACTTTTGCGGGGAGGTGGTACCCCTTGACAGATGGGATGTTAGGGAGAAATTAGACAGGGAGATACTTGTAAATTCTTATTTGCATGGCAGCCAGTTATTAACATTAAAACTTGCAGGCCGTTTTTTTCCAATTATAGAAGAGCGGTTAAAGGCCAATGGCGTACCTGACGATTTCAAGTATGTATGCGTTGCGGAAAGCTCGTTACAGCAAAATGCATTATCAGGAGTAGGGGCTGCGAGTTTCTGGCAGTTCATGAAGGATACCGGGCCGCATTACGGGCTGGAGATCAATGATGAAGTGGACGAACGTTTTAACGTAGTGAAAGCAACTGATGCTTCCTGCAAATATTTTAAGGACGCCTATGCCAAGTTCGGCACATGGACCGCCGCCGCAGCATCTTATAATTGCGGGCAGGCGGGTTATGCCAACCAGTGCGAGTTTCAAAAGGCAACTAACTATTATGACCTTATTTTCCCGGATGAAACCAACCGTTATGTATTTCGTATTCTGGCCTTGAAATACCTGCTGTCGCACCCCAAAATGTTTGGGCTTATGATTGATGCTTCCGAGCAATACCAGCCTTTGAAATCAAGAACAGTGGAAGTGGACAAGACAATTGAAAATCTTACGGATTTTGCATTGGAAAACCACACGACCTATAAAATGCTGAAGATTTATAATCCATGGTTGCGTGCGCACAAATTAACAGTGAAGCAGGGGAAGAAATATGAGATTGCGTTGCCTCTTCTTTAATTAAATTTTCATAAAATAGTTTTGTTTTAGGGTGGAAAAATGGCTACATTATTAAAAAATGAAACTATTCTTTTATTATTTTAATAGCTGTGCCTGAATAATTCTCTACCTGTAACAGGTAAGAGCCAGTCGGCATTTGGCCCAAATCAATGAACGTAATGTTTTTTAATAGTGTACCTGAATGAACAATTTTACCTGCACCATCAATTAGTGAATATTTTCTGCAAATAAAATCATCGGAAACCCTTATATTGATAATATTATTTGCAGGGTTAGGGTAAACGTTTATTTTATTGTAGTTTTTATTCATAACCGAAATGACTTCATAGCGATGATCATAAAACGCTACATAGCGATGTCCGTTACCATACGTAGCGCCGTCAGAAAAATCTCCCCCCGCATATATATTGCCTGCCAAATCCGAACAAATTGAAAAAATTTGTCCGTTTGCATTCAGTCCATTACGGCCATTACCCAATTTACTCCAGGATGTACCATCCCATTTCGTTACATAAGCTTTTCCGTTTGAATCTGTGAAATCACCGGCAGCATATACATTTCCCGCGATGTCTGTGGTGATTGAAAAAATAGCTTCATTTATATTTAATCTATTACTGCCCGTTCCCAGTTCGCTCCATGTTTCCCCATTCCATTTTGCTACATAATAATCAGAACTTCCGCCTGCTGTAAAGAACCCACCTGCGTAAATATTCCCTGAAGTATCAGAATGCAAGGTCCATATAGTATGATTTGCGTTCAACGAATTGACGCCCGGTCCTAACTCAGCCCAAGTTGTCCCATCCCATTTGGCAACATAACAATAGCCCCCAGGTATATGTCTGAACCCACCGGCTGCATATATATTGCCGCTTCGGTCAGCAACGATTGACATTATGTCATAGTTTGCATTCAAAGCGTTACTTCCCGTACCCAGTTCGCTCCATGCTGTTCCATTCCATTTAGCAACATAAGAATATCCTTTCATGTAAGACGGACTATCCGTAAAACTTCCCGCAGCATATATATTTCCTGCGTTGTCCGTGCATATTGAATTAATTGAGCTAATTGCATGTAGCGCATTAGCTCCAACGCCCAATTCATTCCAATGGGCGCCATCCCATTTCATTACCTTATAGGATATCCCTGTATCCCTAAATGCTGCCGCTACATATACATTATGCTGCCCATCTACGCAAATGGATCGAATTTGGCCAAATGCGTTAAGCATACAAATTTCATTTCCAAGTATATTCCATGAAGTTCCGTTCCATTTGGCAACGTAGCTCGTTCCACTTGTATCAGTCAGGCTATCCGTAAATCCGCCCGCAGCATAGATAACACCATTATCCGCGCATAAAGCGCCTATCGTACTATTCGCATTCAGCGCATGGTTACCTGTGCCAAGCTCCTGCCAGCCTTGTGCATTCAGCATTTCAATACTTACAAAAAAGACTGTGAATAGTACTAATATCCCTTTCATAACCCGATATTCATTTATAAAAGTAAAGAACATATTTTTATAAAAAACAAAAAAAATAACAATAACATTTTCTGATGACAAAAATATAGTAAGTAGATAATGAATGTTGTTTGGGATTAGTGGGTGCAAAAGTCATATTTTGCAGGAATGATTTTTTCTACACTATCTTTATCCTTCTAACTACCACGATTTGAGCCTTGGGAAATTACAAAGCGCGTTTGCCGGTATAGTTGTTTTGATCCTTACTGTAGTCTTGATTTATGTGTTTGATCATCCGGCAGGGAAACTACCTGCTATCGGGCGGCTCATAGATCCGGTCAATGGCTGCTGGGCTAATGCGGAACCGGTCAATAAAAATTTCTCTGACGACCTTAAATTTCCAGGTTTCCGTGAAGCTACCATATGGATTGATTCGCAGATGGTACCCCATATCCGTGCGAAAAACGACCATGATCTTTATTTTCTGGAAGGATATATACACGCTTCTTTCCGTTTGTGGCAGATGGACATGGAAACACGTGCTGCCGCAGGGAGAGTGAGTGAGGTGATTGGTGAAAAAGGCATGAACTTCGACCGCAGGCAGCGCAGAAAAGGCATGGGCTATGCCGCTGAAAACTCGCTCCGCGCCATGGAAGCAGACCCGCATACGAAGCTGATGATGGACGCTTATACCGGGGGCGTCAATAATTATATTGCTTCTCTCAGCTACCGGGACTATCCGCTTGAATACAAGCTGATGGGGTTTGTACCTGAAAAATGGACAAATCTCAAAATAGCTTTGTTACTGAAATACATGGCAGATGACCTTACCGGAGGTACGGATGATATTGCCCTGACTTACCTGAGAGATGTGCTTTCACCGAAGGATTTTCAGATGCTGTTTCCTGAGAAAATAGCAGGCAGCACACCTGTAATACCCCAGGGAACACTATTTGCGCGGGCATCCCTGCCGATACCGTACGCACCCTTTGACAGTCTTGTATTCCCGCATTATAAGACGGGGGATTTCGGGGATAAAAGGGAAGATGGTAAGGGCAGCAACAACTGGGTTATAAGCGGCGCCCGGACGGCCAGCGGAGCGGCCATTCTTTGTAATGACCCGCACCTCGCGCTCAATCTGCCTTCACTCTGGTATGAGGTGCAACTGCAGAACCATGGAATGAATGTATTTGGAGCATCTCTGCCCGGAACGCCTGGAATTATCATTGGGTTTAATGATAGCATTTCATGGGGATTTACCAATAATTACCGCGATGTTAAAGACTTCTACGAGATAAAGCCTGTAGCTGGAAACAGGAACAAATACTGGTTTTCAGGCAAGCAGCTTGACTTTTCAAAGCGAATAGAACATATAGTTGTGAAAGGTAAGCCGGAGATCACAGATACGATAAACTATACCGTACATGGCCCTGTGATGTATGATGATCATTATTTAAGCAAGGACGGCCTCAGGAAAATGCTTGCCGTTTGCTGGATGGGCCACAGGCCAACGAACGAAATGGTAGCGGTATATTTATTGAACCGGGCAAAAAACTATAACCAGTTTGTCGATGCAATTATGAATTACAAATGCCCTGCCCAGAATATGGCTTATGCCGACAGGGCCGGCAATATTGCTTTATGGGGACAGGGGCAGTTTGTAAATAAGTGGAAGGAGCAGGGACGCTTTGTAATGGAAGGAACAGACAGCCTCACCCTCTGGAAAGAACTGATACCAATGCGGGAGAACCCGCATGTGCTCAATCCGCTGCAGGGATATGTAAGCTCCGCCAACCAGTCAGTTACTGATAACACCTATCCTTACTGGTATAATGGCAGTTTCCTGGAATTGCGTGCATGGCGGATTAACCAGTTATTGGGCGGAATGCAGAAAGCCTCTTTGCAGGATATGTTTGCCTTGCAGAATGATACGTATTCTTTCCTTGCGGCAAATACTTTGCCGGTAATGCTCCACATCCTGTCTTTAAGGTTAAGCAGTGATGCCGGTAAATATATAGACAGTTTGAAAAAGTGGGATTACCGCCTGGGAAGCGAGAGCACTGCGGCTACTTTTTACCAGGTCTGGTGGAATTGCTTATACAAGGATTTGTGGGAAGGGACTTTTGCTCATGTGCCCGACCAGATGTGGCCTTTGCCTGAACGTACCATGCAATTGCTCCAAATGCCGGAATTCGGCGACAGGTCCATGGAAGTAAACAAAAGTTTTAAAGAGGCTTATGACAGTATTAAAAAATTAGAGAATACCACAGGCGCAGATTGGTACAAAGTAAAAAATACCTCGGTAACCCATCTCGCAAAACTACCTGCTTTCAGCTATGACCATCTGAAAATAGGAGGGTGGGGGAATACTGTCAATGCGGCCAAAACCGATCACGGGCCATCGTGGCGTATGGTGGTGCAGATGGGTAAGGAGATAGAAGCTTATGGGGTGTATCCGGGCGGACAATCAGGTAACCCGGGGAGTAAGTATTATGCTGATTTTTTAGAGCATTGGGTGGAGGGTAAGTATTATAGATTATTGTTTTTACCAAATACGGATATTCAGGAAAATAAGGGGATAAAGTATGTGGTTAAGATAAAGGGCTAAATAGTTAAAGGGTTAAAAGGTTAATTAGTTAAAAGGGTTAATTAGTTAAAGGGTTAAAATCAATGTCATTAAACTAAGCCCTGAAAGGGCGAAATATGATAGCGATGGGCAACGCCCATCGGAACAAAACAATTGGTTAAATGGTTAATTAGTTAAAGGGTTAAAATCAATGTCATTAAACTAAGCCCTGAAAGGGCGAAGTATGATAGCGATGGGCAACGCCCATCGGAACAAAACAATTGGTTAAAAGGTTAATTAGTTAAAGGGTTAAAATCAACGTCGTTAAACTAAGCCCTGAAAGGGCGGAATATGATAGCGATGGGCAACGCCCATAGGAATGAAATTAGGTTAAGATATTAGTAGTTATGAGATTTTTATTATCGGTCATATTGATTGGATTATTATCGGCTGTTGCAGAGGCTTTCCTCCCCTGGTGGTCTGTTGCTGTTGTTTCTTTCCTTGTCGCTGTGCTTATGGGCGGAAAGGGGGGATGGGCGTTTCTGATGGGATTTTTGGGCATATCCCTGTTTTGGCTTGCGGCTGTACTACTCCAGGATTTACCTAATGAGCATATACTTTCCAACAGGATGGCTGTGTTGTTTCATTTGCCCGATTACAAACTGTTTATTGCCGTTACCGTATTTGTTGGTGGATTGATTGGCGGGCTGAGTGCATGGGCAGGTGCATTATTGAGAACCTTAAACCCCTCCCGCTGAAATAAGCGGGATCAGTTCCCGGGCTTCGCTGGTAAAAAAGTTTTCGGAATCATTTCATTAATAGGGCCCGGCGTGAACCTAAGTTTGCATGGTATAATGTATCTTTGCAGCGGTGCCAAACCTCGAGGCTGCAAGGGGTAAGCAATTACTTGTCTTGCAGCAAACAACAAAGCCTCCGCGCAAGCAGAGGCTTTGTCATCTTCGTTAGTTTCATTTCACAATCCGTTATTAGCAATAGTGG
>CAISOH010000417.1 GCA_903887005.1 uncultured Bacteroidota bacterium
ACAATAAAACCAAGAATTGAAAGTATGCAGGTAAGTATAAAATTTTTCATAAATAATTATTTTAAATACTACAACCTAAAATTTTTCTTAAATTAAGGAACCCTTTTGCTTTAAAACTGTACCACAAAACTATACAGTTTTTTGATTTACGTCAAATTATTTATACACCCCTGTATATTTTTGTAAACAAACAGCCATAGCTTAGTTGCTCCCTCGAAATTGAAAAGCATGGTTTGGAGCTTCTTAACCAGTGTTTATAGGCAGGTGGGAAGTAAAAACGAGTAATACAGGCGTTTTCACCGTTTAAGAAAGCCATAAATTGGCCAGCTTATTAGTGCGCATTTACTTATACCGAAAAATTGCTCCCTGTATAGTGTTCTATATAACACAACAGAAGGAATTATTGATGCAATAGCCAAAAGTGACCTCGCAGGAATAGTTTCGCTTGAGCGGTTTCAGGAAGATTGATATTATTTTAGTTGTACATCCCGGAAAAGATAAACCTTTCATTATGTCGTCTCAAACTATTTATTCGCTCTTATAATTTTCATTAATTCATCAGCGCCCGGCTTTAAAGTTCTTTTCTGTGTTTTGTAATCCACATGGTATAATCCGAATCTTTTGTCAAAACCGAATGTCCATTCGAAATTATCCGTCAAACTCCAGTAATATACTCCGCGAATGTCATAACCTTCCTTTATTGCATGTGATATAACGTAATAGCTTCGGAGAATATGTAATGCTCGCTTTGGACCAGCATCATCAGCAATTCCTATCTCCGTAATGTAAATGGGTTTCTTCAATCTGGCAAACTCCTTTATAGCTACTTCAAGACCTTCGGGATAAAGTCCGTAGTCCATATCTGTAGTACTGTCGGATGGAAACCGGTTCATCTCTACTTTCTTATTCCTGTCTTTTGCTGATAGGTTAAGGTGCAGGCCATAACGATTGTAATAATTGACTCCAACAAAATCATAACAGTGTGTTATTTCAGGATTATTATACTTCATTGAAATAACGTTGGGAATATGCAAACTGATTTTTCCGGTTCTAAATGGCCTTAACACTGTTTCATTCGAAAGCAAATTCCCGTATCACAAGCATTCTGTCCAGTAATTTATGCCGGTTCCAGGGTTCAAGTAGCGAATAATTATGCATCATACCTATTTGAACTGCTGTGCCGCCATGCATATTTTTCAGGGCTTTATATACGGCCACATGAGCATCGAGTATATTACACATTACTATTCCTGCAAGTTTCGGATTGGGATGCCCGGGCGGGTATAAATCACTCACATAAGCTGCCAGAAAATTCACATTTGGCTCGTTAAAGGGAAACCATAATTTCACATTGCTGTTATAACGTTCGAAAACTTTTTGGGCAAAGGCAACAAAAAACCTGATATTTTCCTTCTTTTCCCAAGCACCCGCATTAGTAAACCATAAAGGATTGACGAAATGATGTAAGCAAATAACGGGCTCGATGTTATGTGCCTTCATTTCAGCTATAACCGTATCATAATGCCGAAGCGCTGTTTCGTCAAAGCTGTCGGGGCCTAAAGGCTGTATTCTGCCCCATGACAGGGAAATACGGAACGAGTTCATTCCCATTTGACCGGCTAACTCAATATCTTCCGTAAACCGCTTCCAATGGTCGGCACTATTACCACAAAGCTGACCATTTGCAATGTGAGGACTGCCATCCTTTTTCAAAGTGCGTTCCCACACATACCAATCACTTGAACTATCCCCTCCTTCCGTTTGATAAGCTGATGCTGCCACTCCCCAGATAAAGCTTTTTGGAAAATTCAGATGTTCCGGTTTTGTATCCACTTCATTCCAATTTCGTGGTTTTGAAGAGGGTAGATTTTGATGAGCACAGGCGCCCAACAAAAGTAACACCGGGAAGAATAGAAGGCCTAAAGGGGTCGTAATAAACCGTATTGACATAAAGCAAAGTAACGCATTTTAGGATTCTCCGAAACAGCAGACGTTACTTTTGGCGCGGCTTTTTCCTATCCCCGGAATTAATATAAAAAAATAAAGAGTTTCAGAAACCTGAACCCCTTGCCGGGCTAATCCCACGGGAGGAAATCAAACCCGCACGAAATTTAAGTTTCATAGGATTTCAAGTGAGTCCCGTCGCCCGTTTTTTTGATATATGCATTCTTTCAATCTTTTTAAACCAGCTTTATAATCCTTTCAAACGAACTTTGAAAAACATCCCCGTTAAGGGCCGTCATCAAAATGGAAATAATGGCTTCTGTCAATGTCCGGCGGGTGGCGATGATACATTCATCCGAAATAATGAATTGGATAAAATAAAATTATATTTGTTTTATAAATTCAAAAATAAATTGCATTATTTTTCGCTCGGGCTTTTAACCATCCTCCAATCATGAAAAAATTCAGCTTTATAATCATCCTGGCCATAGTGCAGCTTTCACCGCTTAACGCGCAGGAGTGGTTTAAGGACATGCACGATCCCTCAGTGAATTTTTTCACTGTTCAGCGGGAGTTTAATACGTGGTGGCAGCAAAATAAGCATGAAATATTATTGGCAGAATACCATGAGGATGGGGGACACGAAAAGGGTGAACTTTGGAAACTTTATAAAAGATGGGAACAGCAGATGCTTCCGTTTATGACTGCTACGGGTGGCTTACGCAGGGGCAATTTTGACAGCCTGGAATACAGAATGAACGTGCAAAGAACGGGCCGGCACTACGCTATTGAAAGCCCGGGCTCTTCGTGGTCTTATATAGGGCCGGTGCAGCCATTTAATGAATACGGCGATTTGTGTAAAGGCCGGTTGAACTGTGTCCGGTTCGACCCAGTTGACAGTAATACTATTTATGTAGGCGCCCCTTCTGGCGGATTGTGGAAATCGATCGATGCAGGCCAGACCTGGCAATTGCTGAACACCGATAACCTGGGCCAGATAGGTGTAACGGAC
>CAISOH010000418.1 GCA_903887005.1 uncultured Bacteroidota bacterium
AACAGAATATTTGAATAAAGTCCGGGGTAACAAAATCAGGAATATACAACGGGAAATACGGCGTCTTAACATTCATGAAGATGAACTCACATTTGCAACAGCATGATTACCAGCCATCAAGTAAAGGGTTATATGCAATGTTCCGAAGGGCATCAGGAACTAAAAATATAACCCGATTTGCAATCGGTATTCACCTTGATTTAGCTACATCAAACGCTCCAAAAATATGTACGAAAAACTATTTTCCCACACAATTTTGTAACGCCAACCCCCGCTACCACGCTGCATTTCACCCAATTTCACCCTCCATAAATGTGGGTATCTTGTCATTTTCCGCAATATTTTCCATTTTACCTTTGACCCCTAAAAACTCAAATTATGCAACGCCATTACCTTAAGAATCACCAAACCTGAAGGGTTGATATTATTCTAGCAAATCCATTAATTTTTGTGTAAAACCCCGAAGGGGTGACATTTTTTACTCGTTAAGCAATGACATTCGACAAAATGGATAATTCCTAATTCCAGAAGAAAAACGATCAGGAAACAATCCCAATTCCAAATTACTAATTCCCAATTCCATTTAAAAATAACAATCCCAATTCCAAATTACCAATTCCAAATTCCCTATGAAAGACAAATTCCAGCAAGCACGTCACCTCTATATGAACGGAGCTAAGACACAAAAAGAGATTGCACAGATTGTAGGCGTTACAGAACGCACCCTCTACAATTGGATAAAACAATTCGCATGGGAAAAACTGAAACAAGCAGCTTATGCATCACCGGCCATTATTAGTGGTAATCTCTGCAACCAATTGGTGGAAATGCAAAATGAGATTGCCGCCCGCGAACCCGGCAAAAGGTTCCCCACCATACAGGAAGCGGAAATTACCCGCAAGCTAATCACCTGCATAGAAAAACTAAAAAAATACCCATCTCTCCCTCAAAACACGCAGATGCTCGAAACTTTTCGGGACTTCGTCCGGCCACGGAATGAAGATTTTGCAAGAAGCCTCGGTTATTATACAGAGTTATATTTAGAAGCTGACGCAAAACACGGCTTTTACCCTTACGAGTTGGAATATGGTGTGGAACAGGTTTCCCCTGTAACCCCATTTTATGAGGAAGAAGTCGAAGAAAATCTCATTAAAAAGGAAAGTAACCAGCGCTCTCCCGAAGTTGAAGGCAAACTCAATAATAGTGAACAGCGCTCATTCGACCTCACCTCACATTTGGAGAGGCTGGGAGAGGTCGAAACAATTGATAATAAAGTCAATAAGCCCCATTCCAAACCATTTCCGCCACCGGAAAAAAACCGGAAATTTTCCGGAAAATTATCACCGGAGAGAAATAGATGCATCTGACCGGGAACTCAAAAGGCAGGAACTTAAAAATTTTATGACCGAAGTTATGGCGGCACCCGGCAGCAGACAGGCCCGCCCGCCGACGCGTCAGGCAAGAAATCAGCTATGCGCCTGTGGCAGCGGTAAAAAATACAAATATTGTCATGGAAAACCGGGCTAATCCCGGAAAAGACAAATACGAAAATGAAGCTATTTTGCGTTTCTGTTGAAATAGTGTAATTTCATTTTTTCACATAAAAACGGTTTCTATGAAGAATGTTTTTTTTTATTAGCCCTTGTAATTTTTGCAGGTATATGTTCGTGTACAAAACAGCCCTCGGAGATATTTGGAAAGTACATTGAAATTTCGCCTATGGGCGGAGAAATGCAACTTGAATTTGTCAGCGGAAATATTATGATTAAAACAGAAACCGGATCTGCTTATAAAGACTCATTCCGTTATCAATTGTCAACCGGGAGTATTACACTGACCCCTGTATGGACTAACCAATTTTCACCATCACCATTTGACTTTCAGATAATAGACGGCAATACAATAAAGATACAAAGCCTCATTTCCCAGATCCCAGAGAAGCCGAGAAGCTATATGATATTTAAGAAGTAAACTTTGACCGTATTTATTGCAAATCCCGGGCAAAATATGAATAGCGATGAGCAACGCCGATCGAATAAATGACAAATAATACCGGTAAGCCCTGCTAGGGCGGAATATGATAGCGATGGGCAACGCCCATCGGAACTGCATACAGTAAATCAGGCTAATTACGACTAATCTGAGGTTCAGACAAATTGATAACAATGAAAATAAAAGCCATAGTAACAGGTGTCACCGGAATGGTTGGCGAAGGAATACTACACGAATGTTTGCAGCATCCGGAGGTGGAGCAGGTATTGGTTATTAACAGGAAACCATGTGGTGTATCACACCCAAAACTGAAGGAAGTAATACACAGTAATTTCTATGATCTTTCCGCTGTTGAAGAGCAGCTGAAAGGTTACAATGCCTGTTTCTTTTGCCTTGGTGTATCCGTTATTGGTTTAAAAGAAGCAGAATATTATAAGCTTACTTATGAGCTGACCATGAATTTTGCCCAAACCGTTGCCCGGCTAAATCCGGGAATGACATTCTGTTATATTTCAGGTGCAGGAACGGATAGTACAGAAAAAGGAAGCAGCATGTGGGCAAGGATAAAGGGGAAAACTGAAAATCATTTATTGAAACTGCCCTTCAAACAGGCATACATGTTCCGTCCGGGATTTATGCAGGCAGCACCGGGCGCAAAGAACACACTCAAATATTACAAGTACTTCGCGTGGTTATATCCAGTCCTGCACCCGCTACTTCCAAATTTTATGTGTACGCTTAAAGAGGTCGGGCTTGCCATGATCAATACCGTAAATAAAGGCTATCCTAAATCTGTACTTGAAGTGAAGGATATTGTGGCTTTGGCAAAGGCAGAATAATAGCAAAAAAGTATAGTAGCAAAACGATAGTGATGCATTTGTTTTGCAGTTAGATTTGCACCCACATAAAATTTGTATATCGTTTAATATGCAGGACTTTACGGTCTTGATTTTATAATTTAGCTATTATCAATTCATTATCCTTGGCGGCTTTGCGCCTTTGCGAGAAACCTCATTTGCTCATTTTTATCTGGATACCTCAAACAATCGTTATGCACCCTATTTTCCCGCTTTCAGTTTATTCTTCCTGAGATAAGCCTGTAAAGACCTGTTAATCGCAGCTTTCCCGGCCACCTCGTTGTTCAGATCATTAGCCACCAATATTAATTGCCTGTTGATTTCCTGGTTGGGAGTCATTTCATTGTATGATTCAAAAGGAGTGTATATTTCAGAAACCATTGTCGCCTGGGTGGATAGGAAAACCCCTTCACTGTCTATCAGGTTTTGTGAATCCGGGCTGATTTCAAGGTTGGCGATAACTGACCTGTTCCTGCTTAGAAATCGCGCCATTTCCATCTTTATCGGCTTCAGTCTTGAGAAATTTTTGTCCTTGGTACTTAAGTATAAAAGCTGGTGCCATTCTCTTGTTAATAGATCAAGTGTATCATTTGTTGCGGTTATTTGAGTATAAACAAGTAACTTTTTCTTCGCCGGTATAAAATTACAAGATGAAAAAAAAACAGTACAAAAAACCAGGTATGCCAGAAAAGTTCTTAGCATAATTTTTATGTTGAAATTTACAATAATCATAGAATAATCATTATCCGGCAAAAGGATAAAAATACTATTTCTGACCGGAATGACTATAAAAATAGTCCTATTATTGTTAACTAAAAATAAAATACTATTATTGCTCAGGAACGTTGACAAAATAAAGTCCATTAAGTTGAATAGTTATTTTTCTTTTATGCAAGGCGCAAAATCCGTGAATAGCATGTTATTTAAGGACTTTTGTAACGAAGCAGAAATGGAAAAGAACAGTCAGATTGGTGGACTTTATTTTGTCATCGTTCCGCTGTATATGAGGGCCATTTTTTGCCAGGTATTATTTTCGTTTTGGGCGTTTCTATCATTTGCTCAGTCTAAGCAGGTTACACTCTCAGGAATTATTTCATTAAATACAGGAGAGGTCTTTCCATACAAAGTTGTTTTTACAGAATCTGAGGGTAGGATAAAGGGCTATTCATTAACTTACAATGAGCCTGATGAAACAAAAGCGGCTGTCAGTGGATTGCTCGACAGGCGTATGCATACACTTAGTTTCAAAGAAACAGATATCATCTACTCCCATGGATTTCAGGCCCATGCCTTTATGTGCCTGATTGATGCCAACCTTGAATATGTGAGTGGAAGAGGTAATATTCTTACCGGCTCCATTACCAGCAAGGAAACCGATAAAACGGCCTGTACCGGGGGCACTATATTATTTAATAATGATAAGGAGATTCTAAACCTGTTTAGTTATCATGAAAAATTTGATACGGTGATCTCCATGAAAAAAAAGACGAAGGAAACCTATATACCTCAACCGGAAAAAGCTGCTTCACCCGAACCCCGGTTAATAACAGAAAAGGTAACCGCCGGAATAGAAAAAACGTATGACTGGCATACAGATACCGTGGTGATAGACGTTTGGGATGGCGGTAATGTTGACGGTGACCGGATTACATTATCCTTCAACGGTAAGCCATACTTTAATAATTATTTCCTTGTAAAAGAAAAAAGGCAATTACGTTTGCCTATCTCCGGAAACCATGTAAATACCATTACTATTTTTGCAGATAATGAGGGCTCCGACCCTCCCAATACCGCCTCTCTGCTCCTTACTGATGGCGCAATACAATATAGTGTACTCGCTTATAACCCGAAAGGCCGGCAGGCAATCATTAAAATAAAAAGGATGAAATAACTTACATACTGCAGTATGCTACTTCCGCTTCTCTATAATATCGCTAACAGCCAGTACAAGCTGGTATGGAATAGCTGTCTGGTCTTCTTCAAGTATATCAAAACGGCCTAATGGAGACCATGACATGAAGAAACGGGGATACCCTTTAATGTTTACTTCATAATACATACCATCTTTTCGCAATTGCGGTACAATAACTACAAGCAAAGTTTTTTTATCAAAAACCACTTGTTTTGAGAAGCTGTTCGACACCAGGTAAAGGTAATCGCTAATTCATTGGAAAGGATAAATGAAATGTGATAAAAATGAAAATTCGTAGCCCAGCCAACCATTTTTTCTTTTGTGCTGTCTTATTAAGCAGTACCAATCTTAAATGAAATCTGGTGATTTATTAATTATCAAGTCATTTATCTGAAAAATACTAAAAACTTCTACAATGAACATCGGTTTAGCTATTAAGTCAATACGTAAGAAACTTTCCATTACTCAGTATGAACTGGCTGAGAAATGTGAGCTCTCGCAAACCTCCCTATCACAAATAGAAACCGGGGTAAAGCGTCCCAGCCAACGAACGATATCCAAGGTATGTACAGTGCTGGACATACCGGAATCTATCATATACATTGTAGCCATGCAGGAGGCAGATGTTCCACCAAGCAAGAAAGGGGTTTATGAGCTCGTATATCCGTCCATAAAGAGTCTTGCACTACAGATGGTAAGTTCTGAACATTTAATGCTTGTGAGTGCATAAACATATACATTTTATTAATCAACAAGTTTATTGGGTTTAAGTATATTAATTTTTAATTGTGTGTAATAAATCAGTTTTTTAAAGATTCTTTTTATAATCCCTATCCATAATTGTACTGCTCTCCGCGTATTTTTAGTCTTTCCAGACTGCGAATACGCGGATTTTTTTATGTGTTCTTCTTTTCTTTTTTCTAAATAATTTATTATTTTTGTATATACCGGTAGCAAAATATATTACGATGGCCTTCCATAAATTATTTCTTACGTTTTTTTTATGCATTATTATAGATACCTGTTACGGGCAAGGGAAAAATTATGATCTAAGCGCCCCGATAGACCTGAAACAAACCGGATGGAACAAGGTATTATACCTCAAAAACGGCAATACCATGCTGTTTAATTTCGACCGTAATATGCCGGTAATTGTAAAAGTCTTCGATAGCGCCCATAAAGAGATTGCCAGCCAAAAGCACCTTTGCAGAATATTGGATATTTCACGGTTTGAAACGGCGGTATTCAAAGGTTTGTACGATGTTAATGGAGAGGCGGTATTATTTTTTGAACAGGAGCATTTGAGCAAACGCGGCCTTGTTAGGATTCGCTTCAATTGCAATAATGGTAAAATAATAGAAGAAAAATTAATGGGAGAGTCCAGTGGCTTTGCCAGACCGATGCAATTTTATGTAATGAAAAATAAGGAAGATGATGATTATGAAATACTATATTGCACAGAGGTTGCCCAGTTAAAGCAATGTGACCTGCATGTAACCTATTATAACAGTAAGCATGAATCCATAAAGGATATACCGCTTGATGTGGACAGGAAAAAATATGATCTCCTCTATGTTGTGGGCGCTGAATCTCAACCCAATGGCATCTGTATCACATTGAACTTAACAATTCTTGTTTCTAATCAAACCATTTCAGGTGTGAGCTCTAAAAAAGCGATATATGATCATCATGTCGCCATATACCATATACCAAAAGAAAGTAGTAAAGTAAAAAAAACTGTTGTTGATGTATCCACTGATGTTTATCCAAACTATACTAAATATACTTATAACCCATTTGCGAAAGCTTTCAATTTGTTGCTCTACAGTTATCAGCCTATACGTTATATATTTGGTTTGAATATAGAAAGAGGGTCGGCAAGTGATAATCTGTTCTTTAAATCGGATCCGGATAATGGGGAAATTAAACTTAATTACGTTAAAAATAAGGTCATAAATTCCTCCATACAAAAAACTGATTCCGCTAAAGTTTTTTATGGAATACCGTTGAGTATGTTCACAAATGAAAATGGTCTTACCACTGTTATTTCAGAATCTTATGAACGATTTGATGAACCGGAAACCAATGTGAAGTATAATTATTATACTTATCTTGGAAATATTGGTATCACACAATTGGATGATGATGGCAATGAGCTATGGGGAATACTGTTGCCTCATTCCGAGTATTTTAAAAGTTACAAACGTTTTTATAAGCCCTTGGAATTTGCTCAAAAAAAAGAAGCTGGTTATCCGTATTGCGAAATACCTAGGCAGGATTATCAAAACCCTAATCCTTTAGTATTTAATAAACTTGAATTACCGGAGCAGGTTTATCAACGCCAGTTTCTTTCTCTTAACACTTATTATCACGACAAAAATTTCTACATAATATTTAACGATGTCAACAGGAATTTCAACAACACAATTGAGAAGCCCGGCGACACCGTATTTAGTTTCAATAACACTAACGCCTGCTATTATAAACTGAACAGGAAAAGAGAGATAACAAGGCATTACCTGTTTGGAGAGCCTGCGGCAAATGAGTATAAATGTTGTTTTATAGAAGGCGCGGATTTTGATGAGAAGAGAGGCATCTATGCCACGCTGGTGCAATATAAAAAGGGCGATGATATTTCGTTGAGAATAGCCTGGGTCAGTTTGGATTAATTCAAAATTCAAAATCAGGAATTCTGATTTCTTCCACCTGCGCGCGGTTGCGCATTCTTTGCGGACTGAAATTTTATAATATTAAAAATAAATAGTATAATATGCAAATTCAGGAACAAAAATAGACATTTTTATTGACATTTCCAAATAATTTGTAAAAATTATTTTTATTTAATGTGGCGCTAGAGTTGGGGGCATTGTATTATGCAAACAACAATTTTTTATGGGTAAGTTACGTACTACATGGGGGCTGTTTGCACAACTCTTTCATTAATTTCATCGGACAATAGTGATTTTATTTCTTTATTTTTTATATTTATGGTAAACAATTTTGATTTTGCTTATCAGCAAACACATTATTTTCTATTTTTCGCTGGTGCTTTTTTTTTCCTGCAACAACAAAAAGCAGGGGACTAATACTTCATTAGCTAAACAAGACACTTTTACACCAACGTATATAACCGTATTGGCAGACTTGCCCGATAGTTTGCAACCCAAAATCACGGATTTGGATACTGCGCCAAAACCCAGAACGATAAAGGTTCCTACAAGTAATGGTGGTTCTTATTCCGTTATTTTATCCAATGGCAAGGTTAGTACAATAAACCTGGAACCCCCGGTAACAAAATTACTTCCTGTTTTGCAAAATGCAAAAGGCGAACCCATCAAAGACACAGCAGGCAATCCATTTATTATGGGTGCGGGGGGATTATCTAACTTCACCACGTTTACGACGGATAACGGACTTGCCCTAGATGCCGTGAGTTGTTCGATTATAGATAAAATTGGAAACATATGGTTTGGAACCTGGGGTGGCGGAGTGAGCCGTTTTGATGGTAAAACTTTCACTAATTATTCTACCACCCAGGGGCTGGCAAATAACACGGTTTGGAGTATATGCGAAGATAGAAGGGGAGACCTCTGGTTTGGGACCTGGGGCGGAGGTGCGAGCCGTTTTGACGGCAAAAACTTCATTACATTTACTACTGCCCAGGGATTGGCAAATAATGATGTAAGGAGCATTGCTGAGGATAAAACCGGAATCCTCTGGTTCGGGACGGGAGGAGGTGGGGTGAGTTGTTATGATCCTTCCGCGTCAACCAAAGGCCCAAAAATTTTCACTACTTTTTCTACTGCCCAGGGGCTGGCATATAATGATGTAAGGAGCATAACCGAAGATAATGCCGGAAACCTCTGGTTCGGAACATGGGGCGGCGGGGTGAGCCGTTTTGGACCATCTGATTCACCCGGGACAGGCGCAAAAACCTTTACTACTTTTTCTACTGCCCAGGGGCTGGCAAATAATATAGTTTGGGCTATAGCCAAAGATAAAAAGGGAAATCTCTGGTTCGGTACAATGGGAGGTGGTGTCAGTCGCTATGACGGCAAAACTTTCACTACTTTTTCTACTGTCCAGGGGTTGGCAAATAATGATGTAAGGGACATCACCGAAGATAAAACGGGAAACCTCTGGTTCGGGACCGGCGGCGGCGGTGTGAGCTGTTATGGCCCTTCGGCTTCGCTCAGCACCGGCCCAAAAACCTTCACTACTTTTTCTACTGCCCAGGGGCTGGCACATAATACAGTCTGGAGCATTGCTGAGGATAAAACAGGCAACCTCTGGTTCGGGACAGGGGGTGCCGGTGTGAGCCGTTATGATGGCAAAGCTTTCACTACTTTTTCTACCACTTACGGGCTGCCAAATAATAATGTACAAACAATAACCGAAGATAATACAGGAAATCTCTGGTTCGGGACAGGAGGGGGCGGTGTGAGCTGTTATGACGGTAAAACCTTTACTACTTTCTCTACAACACAGGGGCTGGCGAACGATAATATCAGGAGCTTAGCCAAAGATAAAAACGGAAATATCTGGATTGGTACCGGGGGCGGCGGTGTAAGCCGCTATGACCCTTCGGCTTCGCTCAGTACCGGCCCAAAAACATTCACTACTTTTTCTACCGGCCAGGGACTTGCAAATAATGATGTAAGGAGCATAATCGAAGATAAAAAAGGAAACCTCTGGTTTGGAACGTGGGGTGGCGGTGTGAGCCGTTATGATCCTTTGGCCTCCTCCTTCACTACTTTTTCTACCTCCCAGGGTCTGGCAAAAAATTATGTGAGAAGCATAGCCGAAGATAAAACGGGAAACATATGGATCGGGACATGGGGCGGCGGTGTGAGCCGCTATGACGGCAAAACCTTCATTAATTTTACTACCTCGCAGGGGCTGGCATATAATTATGTAAGGAGCATAGCTGAAGATAAAACGGGAAACTTATGGTTCGGCACCGCAGAAGGTTTAAGTGTAATGAGTGCAAACGAAGTAATGAAGTTGAACCTCACTTCTCCCGATAGCTATCAGAACTCTCCAAAGGAAGGTGGAAACTCCAGGCGAGCTGCAACGCCTCTTATCAAAACTTTTACCAAAACAGACGGGTTGCCCGATAATTTTGTTACACAGGTGTTGCAATTGCCCAATGGCAAAATGGCAGTGGGCACCAACCTTGGTATAACCTTATTTATACCATCCGGAGATTTAACCATGCTTAACGGCATAGAAATATATAACTCTATTACAGGCTATCCCGTTAAAGACGTCAACGCCGGGCAAAATTGCATGTTCTTAGACAGTAAGGGCGTTATATGGGCAGGCACAGGCAGCGCGAAAACAGCATTGGTGCGGTTTGACCCATCAGAATTGCATACTGATAATGATTCTCCAACAGTGATTATTACAGGCATAAAGGTGAATGAGGCGAGTATATGCTGGAATGATTTAAGTCAAAATTCAAAATTCAAAATTCAAAAATTGGCCGGAATAGATAGCATGACAATCCCTGCTTATATTACGGAAGAGGTGACCACCTTAGGAAAGGTATTAACGGAAGGCGAACGGGACAGCATGAAGAGAGATTTTGCCGGAATAGAGTTTGATGGTATCTCCCGGTTTTATCCCGTACCGGAACATTTGGTTTTACCCTACCGGTTCAATCACATCACCATTGATTTTAATGCTGTTGAAACAAGTAAACCCGGTCTTGTAAATTACCGGTATTTGATGGAAGGCTATGATAAAGAATGGAGCCCGGTAATGAAGAAGACAAGCGCAGACTTTGGTAATATCAGGGAAGGAATTTATACTTTCAAAGTAAAAGCGCAGGGACCCAATGGCGTATGGTGTGAGCCTGTAAACTATACATTTAAAGTATTGCCACCATGGTACCGTACATGGTGGGCATATTCAATATGGGCTATGTTGTTTTTACTGGTATTGAGCTTGTTTATCCTTTGGCGGGAACGCAACCTACGCAGTGAAAAAGAGAAACTGGAAACAACCGTGAAGAAAAGAACGGAAGCCCTTCAAAAAAGCAACCGGGAGAAGGACAGGATATTGAGTGTAGTATCGCATGACTTACGAAGCCCTGTAAGCGCTGTTGCCTATATTTCGGATATGATGCTGAATGATGAAGAATTTATGCCTGTCAATGAGTCTTTCAATTTGATAAAAAGTTCTTCTCTCAATTCATTAGCCCTGATTGATGAGCTTTTGGGAAATAGCATTGATGCAAACCAGGATTTGAAAAAAGAACTGGCTGATATAGTGGAGGTAATTAAAGGAGCGGCAAATATTTTACAATGTAAAGCGGAGGAAAAGAAACAGTTGATCCAACTTTCATTACCCGGCCATGCTGTTAAAATATGGATGAACAAGGAAAAGATTTACCGGGTTATCAGCAACCTCTTAGTGAATGCAATAAAATTCACTAATGAAGTAGGAATAATAAACATTGAATTGAAAGAAGGAAAAGGATGTGTGGTAATAGAAGTCAGGGACAATGGCATAGGAATTCCCGAAGATATGCTGCCTCAATTGTTTGACATGTTTTCGGATGCACAAAGGAGTGGAACTACAGGCGAAAAATCATTCGGATTAGGCTTGTCAATTTGTAAACAGATTGTGGACGCGCATGGAGGCCGTATTTGGGTGGAAAGCGAGGTAGGGAAGGGAACTGTTTTTTTTGTAGAACTACCTGTCGGAGCAGGTACAAACTGAATAAAGTTATGAAATTAAATGTATGGCTTTTTTCAGGCCGGATCTATAAGCTTCTGTCAACGTAAATACTTTATTGGAGGTCCTTATTTCCTCTCCGGCCATTTCCGTAATAAAGGATATATTAACGGCTTCAGCCCGGTTAACCTGAACAAAAGAAGACTGTAAATGATGAGGGATAATATATTTCATTGTATTCGACAGGGAACTTCTGATATTATACTCCACCTTGTCAGGCGAGTTAAATAAAACAGTGTTATTAACTTCTGACCTCAGATATACGATCTCATCCCATTTTATTTTTTTATACCGGGCGCCCTGCTTCACAAAAAAAATGTCAGACTCAGGCTCCTTATGGGTTTCAACTGAAGTAGTATCTTTTGTGAAATTACTTAAAGCGATTTGTATGGTGGCGATTAAGGATGCCGGATTTACCGGCTTGTATAGATAGGCAGAAGGGCCTGAATCAATAGCTTCTTTCAGATTGTGCGAATAGTTGCTACCGGTAATAAATATGTAAGGCTTATGGTAATGTTTACTGATTAGCTGGCCAAGCTCTATGCCGCTTTTCTTTATATTTAATTTCAGGCTAATATCCAACAAAACAATATCATATTCTGCACTGCTAAGTAATGCGACTGCCGATTCAAAACTGTCGGCTGTGCCTGCTACTGTATAGCCGAAATTATTTAATGAAGTAGTCAGGTTTTTCAACCATAACTCTTCATCATCTATTACTATCACCCTTATTTCTTCCTGCATGTAGCAACGATTCAAATTTCATTAATTAAATCATATAAAAATAACGGCAACAAATATTTCGTCATGAATATCCATGTTCTCATCATCAAAAATACCTTGTTTCATCATCAAAGTGAAAAATTGAAAAGCATTTTTTTTGAAAATTGTAACTACAAATACAAAAAAGACCTTAAATACTATTAAATATTATTTAATCATTATCTAATTTTTTTCAAGCATCAAAACATTTTTATGAAACGAAATTTTCTCATTTATCTGCTATTATCAGTAATAGCGATCCGCTCAGAGGGGCAAACCCTTGAAAGGCAAGTCATAGGTTCGGCAGGAACTTATCAAACAGCCCCATGGGGCTCCATGTCATCTACTACCGGCGAATGCGTCGGTAACACTTTTAAAACTGCTTCATTTGTGCTCACGCAGGGTTTTCAGCAACCCTTGCAAACCGATTTGGTGGTTTATGAGATTCCAACAGAAAATATCACCGTGAAGGTGTTTCCTGTTCCCGCTTCCGGTTTTATAAATGTGGAGGTCAATTCCGGCAAGCATTATTCGGTTACCCTGTTCGACATGCTGGGGAGGCAACTCCAGCTACCTGCACAAGATGTAAGAAACAGTGTGGAAAACAAATTCACATTTGACCTCAACTCCATAGCTAATGGTACCTACCTGATGCTGGTAAATGACGAACATAATATACAGGTAAAAGCAATCAAATTCACCAAAATCAATTAGAAAAATCATAAACAGTTTAAAAATCAATTTTTATGAAAAAAATCAACAAACTTTTAATTGTTGCCTTGATAATGGCCATAACAATTAATGCCAACGGGCAAACGCCCCAGTTTATTAATTACCAGTCGGTAGCCCGTAATGCAGCAGGCAGCCTGATAGCCGGACAATCCATAGGAGTGCGGCTTACGATACATAATGGAAGCGCCAGTGGCACGGAGCAATACCAGGAAACCCAAACCGTTACCACAAATGCGTATGGCCTGTTTACCCTACAGATAGGGAGTGGCACAGTAGTAAGCGGCACCATGGGCGGGATTACCTGGAGCAATGGTATAAAATATTTACAGGTAGAGGTGGACCCTGCCGGTGGCGCAAGCTATACGGACATGGGCGCACAGCTACTGGCAAGCGTTCCTTATTCCTTACATGCCGAAAACGCAAACAGCGCCAACACACTCACCGGCACTGTGACCATGGGCGGAGATGTTACCGGCACAAACAGTGCTGCTACCGTTACAAAACTTCAAGGGAACAATGTAACCACCACAGCGCCCGCTACAGGCCAGGCGCTCAAATGGAACGGTACTGCATGGACGCCTGCCAATGACAGCACTACCGCTTATAGTGCCGGAACAGGCATGACGCTTACCGGGACCACATTCAGTATGCCTAATGTGGGGACCGCAGGCACTTATGGCTCTGCCACACAGGTACCTGTTATTACTACCGATGCGCAGGGACGTGTAAGCAGCGTCACTAATACTCCTATAACTGGTGATAATTGGGGCACAGATGTCGCTCATACCGATGCTACATTGGCAGGTAACGGCACTTCGGGCACTCCGTTGAAAATTGCCCAGCAGGGCGCTACTACAGGGCAGGCGCTTAAATGGAACGGCACTGCATGGATGCCTGCGAATGACAGCACTACGGCCTACAGTGCAAGTACGGGTTTAGCTCTTGCCGGGACCACTTTCAGCGCACAATACACAACTCCAATATGGAACGCCAATGAATTACAAGGTAAGAATGTAAGTCTTACAGCGCCGACCACGGGACAAGTATTATCATGGAATGGCAGTGCATGGACGCCAACTACAAATGCCGGAACTGTAGGTTCAATAACAGCAGGCACCGGTCTGTCAGGAGGAACGATCACAACCACGGGGACAATCAGTATGCCTAATGTGGGCACAGCAGGTACTTATGGTTCGGCAACACAGGTGCCGGTACTCACTACCGATGCGCAGGGACGTGTAACGGGCATTACCAATACAACCATACCACTTACAAGCGGCCTAAGTTCAAGTACCAAATGCAACACGCTTAGTCAATTTACGTCCGGGGGTACCCCCGGACGTAAATTGACTAAGAATCCTAAACTTCGTGCTGCTTATGACTCCAAAATTTATTC
>CAISOH010000419.1 GCA_903887005.1 uncultured Bacteroidota bacterium
CATTCAGTGACCGTCCGAAACGCACATTCGATAAGCCATCATTTCGTAAAGAAGACGGTAGTAATGGAGGGGATGAGCGTAAACCACGCAGGGATTTTGATAAGCCGCGCAGTAATGATAATGAAAGGCGTCCATTCAGCGACCGTCCGAAACGCACATTCGATAAGCCATCATTTCGTAAAGAAGACGGTAGTAATGGAGGGGATGAGCGTAAACCACGCAGGGATTTTGATAAGCCGCGCAGTAATGATAATGATAGCCGCCCATTTAGTGACCGTCCAAAACGCAACTTTGATAAGCCTTCTTTTCGTAAAGAAGAAGGCACTGATGCAGGTAATGAGCGTAAACCCCGTAGGGATTTTGATAAGCCAACGGGGCAGGGCGGTGACAGCAGACCATTCCGGGATCGTCCGAAGCCTTCTTTCGATAAGGAGGGGAATAAAAACGGAGAAGAAAGAAAACCGCGTAAGGATTTTGATAAACCACGTAGCGCAGGTAGTGACAGCCGGCCATTCAGGGACCGTCCCAAGCCATTTTCAGGTAAACCGGGTTCGGGTAAGGATGGTGACAAAAAGGATGGCAAAGGCGGCAAGCCTTACAAGGATGGTGATAATGCACGAAAGAATGAAAGCAAGCCCCGTTCGTTCAGCGATGTGATGGACCAGGCTTTTCATAAATCTAAATCTCCCAAAAAAGAAGGGAATAGTGAAGATATTATTGTGAGGCCGCAACAGTTTGAAGACCAGGTCTTTGGTGTTTTAGAGGAACCCGCTGCTGAATCTGTGCCAAAAAGGCCTTTCAAAATAAAACCAAATGCCGACCAGGGAAAGAAAAAGCATATCCATGATCATTCCGGGGGAAGAAAGAGAAAGTATGAGGATGAAGATGATGATGAAGATCAGGAGGATAAAGAAATAAACCAGAAAGATGGCCCGCGCCTTGAAATGCCCCTTAATAAATTTATTGCCCATAGCGGTGAGTGTAGCCGCAGAGATGCTGCAGGACTGGTTAAGCAAGGCAAGGTGAAAGTGAATGGGGAGCTGGTACTGGACCCGGGTTACAGGGTGAAAAGTGAGGATAAGGTTACCATGAGCGGAAAAAAACTGACACCGCAAAAAGGCATGGTGTATATACTCCTTAACAAGCCTAAAGGTTTCATTACAACCAATGAAGACCCGCAGGGACGCAAAACCGTAATGGAACTGGTTGCAAGTGCCGGTGTTGACAGATTATTCCCTGTTGGCAGATTGGACAGGGATACATCAGGACTATTACTTATCACGAATGATGGTGATCTGACACAGAAATTATGTCATCCTTCTTATGCTATTAAGAAAGTGTACCAGGTGACACTTGACAAGCCGCTTACCAATGCTGACTTTGACAAAATATTGGCGGGAGTTAACCTTGATGATGGCATTGCCGAAGTGGATGCGCTTGCATACCTCGAAAAAAAGAGTGAACTGGGAATGGAGATCCACAGTGGCCGCAACCGCATAGTTCGCCGTATTTTCGAGTCATTGGGTTATGAGGTGGTAAAACTGGATAGGGTTATGTATGCCGGCCTCACAAAGAAAAATCTGCCACGAAGTAAATGGCGTTTCCTTGACGAGCGTGAGATTGTATTATTAAAACATTTTAAAAGCTAAATGCAGTTTACAGTTGGCAATTTACAGTTTGCAGTTTGCAGTTGACCATGAACTGTAAATTACAAGCTGTAAATTGCCAACTGCCAACTGCCAACTGCCAACTGGAATGGGTTTCTTAACTGCAAAGCATATACATAACGGGCATGGCTGGTTACCATCGGGCTCTGTAATTGAGGTGTCTGATGATGGATTAATTATATCTATACTAGACAAGCCACATCCGGAAGCTGTATTTTATGAAGGTATCCTGGCCCCAGGTTTTATAAACGCTCATTGCCACCTGGAACTATCGCACATGAAAGGCCTTGTGCCGGAACATACCGGACTGATTCCTTTCCTGAAAAATATTCCAAAGCATAGGAATGACTTTAACGCCGAACAGAAAAAGACTGCCCGTTATAACGCCCACGAAGAATTATTGAGTAATGGGGTAGTGGCATTAGGCGATATAGCAAATACAACAGATACACTTGATGTTCGTGCAATTGATAAACTTCACTTTTGCACTTTTGTAGAGTCAATTGGTTTTGCAGAAATAAATGCGCAAAAATTTTTCGGTTTTGCAAAGGAGACCTATAATGCCTTTGCAGAACAGGTTGGTGGCAAAAAACGGTTAATGCAATCTATAGTGCCACATGCCCCATACTCGGTTTCATTTTCTCTATTCAAGCTTATAAATACGCATAGAGATGATGTCCTGATTTCCATCCACAACCAGGAAAGCGAAGAAGAGAACAGATATTTTACCACCAAAGAAGGCCATATATCAGACCTGTTCCATTCTTTAGGAATTGATGACAGTCTTTTTACACCATCCGGGCTTTCATCTTTACAGTCCTTTACAGATTGGCTTTCGCCCGGTCACCCGTTTATTTTCGTGCACAATACTTATTCAAAACGGGAGGATGTGCAACATGCTCATAGCCGCATCCAAGAAGTATATTGGTGCTTGTGCCCCAATGCAAATCTTTATATTGAAAATACGCTACCTGACATAGATATGTTTATCAGTGAAGGTGCAAATATCTGCATTGGTACAGATAGCCTTGCTTCCAATCACCAGTTGTGCATACTGTCTGAATTGTATAGTATTAAAGAGCGGTATCCACATTTAGATTGGGAAACGCTTATTACATGGGCTACACGTAATGGAGCTTATGCATTACAGATGCAGGATATTACCGGCACTATTGAAATTGGGAAAATGCCCGGTATCATACAGATAAATGGGCTGGATAATGCTGGGGTTAAACCGGCAGTAAAAAGAATTGTTTAAAAGAAACGAAAAAAACAGGCATATTATTAACCGCAATACGAGGCTGTGTAATCCTCAAAATCCATCTCTTCAATCCAATACTCGTAATTTTTTACAGGATTTTTTTTATTTTTTGCCAGGTCTGTTGCCTTTTTTCCCGGAGTACTTCCCGTACTTCCTGCACCTTGCAAAGATGTTGCCTTTTCATTAGAAACATTCGTGCCTATACCTGCAAACCCTGCATTAATATGACGGCGTACCTGTGGTGTACTATTTCGGCCAATCGGGGTGACGGGCAATGCCGCCCCGCCTTTTTTATTCCTGAAATCCTTACTTTTCGGCGCATTATCCCCAATACCCGGATCGGCAGATTTGTTTATTTTTTTCATCGCTTTTGGTTATATCCAAAATAAATAAAAAGATTATGCCAACTTTTCAAATTCCTAAATGGATTAGCTTTTTTTTAGATAATCTGATGCCATCCTGATTGGTTTTATTATCCCGTATAAGAAAAAAAGGCGCCGGGGTAATTTCAGAAATTTATAATCAAGGATAGATGGCGTTGCAGCATACTGAATGTATTTATAAACCATCTTCAGCTGGCTTGCAAAATTGTCTTTGATCTTTAAATTCAATAAAAGAGCTTCTCCTGTTCCTTTTCTTTTTTTACTGGAAGACGAAAGAAGTTCGTCTAAATACCTTCGCCCGCTTTTAGGGGATTGAAAAACCACTCCTGGTTTTATGCCAAGAAGATTATCAGCAATATAGAGCCCGATATTTACAGATTTATTAAACCCATAGGTTTTGCTGGTTGCAGTTATTTCTTCCCAGTCAACGGCTGCGCCATTTTTTAAGAGCATTGCAAGGTCCATTATATATTTTATAAGGCTCCATCGCTGATTTAATCCATGATGAGTGGCCATGGCAATAAAATGATGTGTAGCATTTAGCGTCTTTATTTTTTTACCAAAAATGTTACTTTCATTCAGATCGGTGAATAAAACAGCATTAGGCATTAGTGTCGGGAAATCGAATAACTGGCTGGCTGTTGACCAATGAAATTCGGTATGAAATTTTCGTTCTTCGTTTTCGTATAAATCAAAGTAATATTCACGGGTATGCCTGAAATGTGTCTCTTTAAAATCATCGGGAACATCAGATTTATCAATGTAACCCAGGCTTTCAAAAATACTTTTTATCGTCTTCAGATCTTTTATGTTTAAGTTGATCAGAAAATCAATGTCTGAAAATTCCCTCAAGCCAATATCCTTATAATACTCCAGGCAAAATACGCTGCCTTTGTATGGTATCGCAATAATACCGGCTTTGTCAAGCAGTTCATATACCCTGACTAATTCTTTAGCATGTTCAAGATTGTGGATCGCTATGCGCCTGCAATCGGCCTGTAATTGCTGGATGATATCGGCAGGGACATCAAACTTGTAGAGGACTTTAAAAACAACCGGCCTTAACTGGTGAATAGAAGAGAGCTTATAAAAAAGTGCCCAATCAATTTTGTTTGCGTGGATAAATGTATCCAGTTCTTTTTCAGCAGATGTTCCGATAAAAACACGGCATACCAGGATTATTGCAGCGGCTTCAATACCAAAATCCTGTTTTAGCTCATCTGTTGTCATCATAGCTTTTGGTTGTCAAACATCTGCTTAAAAATACCTTTTTGGCTGATTAACTGGTCAAAGCTTCCTTCTTCTTCCACCTTTCCATCTTTCATCACGTATATATTGTCTGCTATTTTCAGATTATACAGCCTGTGGGAAATTAAGATGACTATTTTCCCTGCGGCATATTTTTTTAAGTTAGTAAACAGTTCATTTTCAGCAATTGCATCAATAGAGCTTGTTGGCTCATCCAGTATAATTATTTGTGCGTTTTTATAAAACATGCGTGCCAAAGCAAGTTTCTGCCATTGGCCTCCGCTAAGCTGTTCACTTTTTTGAAAAATCCGGCCTAACCGTGTCTGGTAATTATCTGGCAAGTCATTTATGAATTCATTTGCTCCTGCTAATGCTGCTGCATGTTGTATATCGGCTGTGTTTTTTTTATTTCCTCCGGCAAGTGTAATATTCTCTTCTATCGTAAAAAAGTATTTTTCAAAATCCTGGAACAGAAAGAATGTGTTCGCCTTAAAAGTATCTGAAGAAATAGTTTTGATGTCGAGACCGTCAATTTTTATATTTCCGGATTGAATATCATATAACCTCGCTAATAATTTCACTAAAGTGGATTTGCCTGAGCCGTTTTCACCTATTATCGCTATTATCTTTCCGGGTTCACAGGTTATGGATATATTATGCAATACAGTCTTTGTTGTTTGCGGGTAAGCAAAAGACAAATTATCAACAAATAACCCTTTATTTATTGCAGGAAAGGGATTGCCTGCCTCCAATGAATTTGATTTAATATCAAAGAACAGGAACAGGTCTTTTAAAAAAAGACGTTGCTGAAATATCTGGATAAAGGATTGCAGGAAATTCTTTGATGCGTTTTGTAACCTTTGGAACCCTTGTATGTAAATTACAAATACCCCCAGGGTAATTTCTCCCATCCAGGCATTTTTGGCCAGCATGAGAAAAATAATAACCATAACAGATGTTTCAATTACCTGCGCTATTAAACTATACCTGTTTAATTTTAATTGCAGCTTCTTTTTCCCGCTGTATATTGCAGATCGTATATTTTTAAATTTTTGGATAAAAAAGTCGGCAAAACCAAATGCCCTGACCTCTTTCGCATAATTCACTCCGGTGAGTATTTCGTGCAGATAATTGGCTTCCCGTTCCATTGGTACAAATTTCTTATCCAGCCAGTATAGCCGGTAGCTGTAATACCATTTTATAGCTGCGAGTGGAATGGATAATAACATAAACAGCAATGCATAAAACCATTGTAGTGTAAAGAAAAAGCCAATGAGAAAAACAAGCATTAAGCTATTCAGCAAAAAGGAGTTTATATTGGTCACTAATTGTGGAATACGGTATTGCGATTGCTGCTGGGCCAAATGCAGGCTGTCATGGTAGTCCGGGTTTTCATAATATTCCATGTCCACATTAACAGCCTTGTTTAATACCAGTTCAGATACATAGTCGCTGATTTTCTGCTGCTGTAATGCATTGATGTAGGTTGAGAACTGGTTTGCTGCTGCCAGCAAAAACTGAACAATACAAAACCCAATGATTACCGGTAAAATCCTGTCAAAACTGATTTTATTACCTCCCGCTATTAGTTCTACTAAAAGCTTGATATAATATAAGGAAACAATTGGCAGCAGCGCCTGAAAAAATTGAAGCGTTACATTGACTATGGCCATACCTTTGCCTGCCCGCCATATAAGCAACATTGCACGGAATAAATCTTTACTAAAATATTTTAAATCTACTCCCTTTTTCATCAATGATATCGTTCCGCTTGTTTCAAAAGTCGGTAATCTACACCATATTTTATACTATTGCATTTACAAATAAACAGGTTTATGTATCATTATTGGGGCTTTGGGTTAAATATAGCATCTGAACTTGAGTTTCCTGAGTTGTTGCCGGCCCTGTTTGATCATGAAGATGTAACAATAACTATTGGAGATATTCCGGAAGAATTCCTGAAATTAAATACCACACCAAAGGATTTTGAATTTCTTATCAATGACCAGGAATATTTCCTCGATATTAAAAACGTATGTAAGTATTATGTAAAAGGAGGTAAAAAAATCAGTATAGAGCCGTATCCGGGTATTGAGAGCAGAAATGCAAGAATATTTTTATTAGCTACAATAATGGCTGTCGTTTTATTACAAAGGGGTTCTATGCCTCTTCATGCCTCAGGGATAATTAAAGACAACAAACTGATTTTGTTTACCGGGGATTCGGGCGCCGGAAAGTCCACAACCCTTGCTTATCTTGTTTCAAAAGGATACCGGATTTTTACTGATGATGTTTGTGTATTGCAGACTGACCCGGTAAATGAACAAATCATACAAGGAATCGCATCGTATCCTATGCTTAAATTATGGGATGATGCTATCTTAAAACTGGAAAATGATTCTTTTAGTGATAAATCATTCAGGGTTAAGCCGGAGCTGGATAAGTATGGTTACTTTTTTCATGATACTTTTCTTAAAGAACCGTTCCCGATAGATAAGATATTTATTTTAAAGAAATCCACCGGCATAAATAAGGTAAGTAGTAAAAAACTTTCAGGGATAGAAGCTTTTCAGCAATTGGAAAAGCAGGCTTACCGTAAGTACCTTATAACTAATCAGGTATTGAGAACGCTTCATTTCAAAGCAATATCCATTTTGAGTCGTAATGCCGCTATAATACAAATCAGCAGGCCGGTTAATGGAACTATAGAACAATTGATTGAAACAATGGAGACGCTGTTTTAAAAGTCGATTATATTACTTTTACGAAATGTAAAATTGAAAAATAAATTTTTGTGCAGGGATTGAGGAGTAGTTTATCAGGTGAATATTTACTGGTATTTATGTTTTGCATGGCTGTTATTATAGGCCCTGTTATCATTACTTTTTTTCAATTTGATCTGACGTATTTTCCTGATTGCAAAACATACCTTGGCCTCGCGCATTTCGATTTTAATCAAAATCCGGTGAGGCGTTACAGGGTAATAATCCCATTTTCGGCAGCAGCTATTAACTTTTTGTCCGGAGGGGTTTTTGCAAGGTTTGCTCCATCTTATTTTAAAGGTGATTACTCATTAGTCTTCAGTTTTTTTCTGATAAATACGGTACTGACAGCTTATTTTGGACTTTTAATATACCGCTACTGTAAAGCATTTGGTGTTAATAAAACATCGGCAATCATAGGAGCTTTAGCCATGCTTACATGCAGATATACAGTTTATATGGCAGCCTTCCCTCTGGTAGATTCTTTATTTTGTGTAATAATAGCCTTAACACTATTGGGTCTGAAACTAAAAAATACAAACATGTTGCTGTGGGTTATTTTCCTTGGGCCATTCGTCAAAGAATCTTTTATATTCATAGCCCCTCTTATTTTCTTCTTCAGTCACCTCGACAAGAAAAGACTGTTTTTCTATTTTTTAGTTGCAGGTATTTCGGTTTTTTTGTTCAGGTACCTGTTCGACAAATATATTTTGGTATCTGTTGGCAGTGGACTTGAGGCGGATTTAAGTCATTTACCTAATCTTATCCGGAATCTCCCAAAGTTGTTTAGTGTACCTACTTTGTTCAAAATATTAATGAATCTGGGTTTATGGGTTTTGGTACCATTTTTAGCTTTATTTATTAAACCAGGCTGGGGTAGGGTATTATTAAAGGCTCTTGATAAGTATTTAATTTACTTTATGATTTCCGTATTGTTGCAAATGCTGCTGTCTGGTTCTATGGAGCGGATGTTTTACCTTGCAATGCCTGTTTTTTGTGTTGTTGTAGCGCTCTCCGTTGACGAATTGGGAAAACTATACAAAAGTGCCTTAAAATAGTTGAATTTATAAAAGACAGGTCATTATCCTTTAAGCACAATGAAAAAAATAACATTAAGTGAATATTTTCTGTTTATGGAAGCATGGCTTTTTCTGGCATTGGCAAGATCAATGCTGATTGTTCTTCCGTTTAAAAGGATTGCCCCGCTGTTAGGGAAAATGAAGAATGAAACGCCGGAGGATAATCCAATTAAAAACATGGCTATTCTGAATAAAATAAAAATAGCGGTTTTACGGGGTAGTCATTACTCGCCCTGGCGTACAAAATGTTTTGAACAGGCAATTGCGGCAAAAATCATGTTTAAAAAACGGAGTATTAAAAGCACCCTGTATCTTGGTGTTTTTAAAGACGTATCAAATGTGATTCGTGCCCATGCATGGTTGAAAATAGGTAATATCGTTATTACAGGAGGTCCTGGAATTGAGCGATATACAGTCATAAGCAGTTTCAGTAGTTAAATCAGGAAATCATGAGCGCCATTTTCGGAATTATCAATAAGAAGGGTAATAAGATTGAAGAACCGGATATTGTGAAAATGCAGCAGTCATTGATGCACCGCGCTGTTGATGGAAAAGGAATATGGCAAACGGAATACGAGCTTTTGGGACATCATAAATTAGTTATTTCCCCGGAACAAAAATACGAACAGTTGCCTTTTGAAGATGAGGAATTAGTGATTACCGCTGATGCCCGTATAGATAACAGGGAATCCCTGTTTACACTCATGGGTATTGAAAAACAGCGCCATCTTACCTATCCGGATTCTCTGTTAATTCTTGCAGCTTATAAAAAATGGGGAGGGGATTGTGTTGATTATATTGAAGGGGAATTTGCTTTTGCAATATGGATTAAGCTGGAAAGAAAATTATTCTGCGCTGTTGACCACATTGGTGCAAGGCCATTGTTTTATTATGATTCGCCGGAACAGTTCATTTTTTCGAGTGAGATGAAAGGTATCCTCGCAGTAAAGAAAACACCAAATATTTTTAATGAAGAATCTTTAATAGAGTATTTCTACCGGCAATCAGACCCAGCAAAAACATACAATGATGAGATTTTTGCTTTGTGTGGCGGCGATAAACTCATTTCAGTGCCTGATAAAATAATTACTGAAAAATATTGGAAGCCCGGGCAATCAGGGAAATATAAGTTTACCAAAAATGAAGACTGGGCGGAGTGTTTGCGTGAGTTGTTAATCCAGTCGGTTGAAAACCGTATGCGAACGGATCTGCCGGTAGGTATTACCCTTAGCGGAGGGCTCGATTCATCATCTATTGCTTGTATTGCAGGTAAAATACTCGAAAAACGAAACAAACCTTTATTTGCTTTTTCCTCAGTTTTGCCGGAAAACCATAAAGGCGTAGAGGTAGATGAGCGTAATTATATCAATATAGTTGGGAAGCATATTAATAACTTAGAACAGACTTTTGTAGAAGCAAAGGATGCAGGACCGTTTAGCAATCTTGAAAAAGCCTTTGAGATAGAAGAAACATTGCCAAATGCATTTTCTTATATGGACCAGGCAATTAATGCCTCAGCTGCAAATAAGAACATACGGGTTTTATTTTCAGGATTGGGAGGAGACTTTTTTGTTTCGTGGAGGGGGAATCCCGCTATATATAACCTGGTTCGCAGGTTAAAGCTGAGAGATGCAGTAAAAATATTTTACCAGGCAAAAAAATATGAAGAAAAATCTTTTTTAAATTTGATAAAAACAGATTTTATTGCATATACCGACTTATACCATTTAATTGCACCAATATTGCATAAAAGGAAATTCAATTGGCAATATCATACAACCCTGAACGATAACTTTTTCAGGATTTATAAACAGGAGATTACTTCCGGAATTGATCCGGATGTGGTAAAATATATGATTAATTATATGGAGACCGGAAGAATGGGGCGGGTTATAGGTTTATTTGCAAACAGGGACAGCGCATATGGAATGGGAACAGCCATGCCGATGTTCGATAAAAAGATAATGGAATTCATGCTTGATGTGCCTGTTCAGCAATTCCGTATTGACGGTGTGAGACGAAGCCTGATACGCAGGGCAATGGAAGGCATACTTCCCCCTGAAATTCAGTGGAGAAAGGATAAACTACCTTATGCGCCTGATTATGTAAGCCGTACCCTGGCAAACAAACAATTTATTAATGAGGTGCTTAATTCTGAACAATATAATTTTGCCTGGAAATATATTGATAAGAACCGGATTGCAGTTGCTTTAAATGAACTTAAACCAACTCCTGGTATGACCAGGCTATCAGAAATATCTGGTATCAGGATAATGCAAGGCATCATTTGTTGTATTTTTTTACAATGGCTGAGGAATAATAAATATATCATTAATGAATAATAATATTTAAAATCCTTTCCTTTTGTTAATTATAAAAAAAATAATGAGTTTGGAAATTTCAATATTATTTTTGTACCTTTATGCCCCCTGAATCAATTATAAAAAACAGTAACCAGCCATGCAAAATTTAGACGTAAATATCACTCAAGCTACAAAAAAATTATGGTCTGATCCCGAAATTACCATCCTTTCAGTTAAGAGTGATACATTGGGCAGCCTTGCTACCAGTGCCGATACGGCAGTAACTGGCAGTTAATGTTATCAAATATTGAATTGGAATGTCAGCCGGGAGGTTTTCGCAATAGGTTTTGGTGATCAGATGTTTATTAAAGGATATTAGTAAAATATGGCTCTATCTAAGAGCCTTATTTAATTTAAGTGCCAAAGATGCGAATGTAAAATCTTTCCAAGCTACTGTTGCCAACTTCAACGTCCCCCAGTTATACAAGTACAAGTTTCCTGCACCAGATAGTCGACTACAAGGGTTTCTCAGTATAATATAGTATCCAGTTCAACAGATGCGGGTAATATCAGAAGGAGGGATAATTATTTTCCTTAGGAAAAGTTTCAAAATAACTTCCACTGCAAATATAAATATATAGTATTTTTATGTTTTGCAATAGAATATGGGGTATAGGAGAATTCATTTATCATCATTACTTACAAAATATAATAAATAATTTCG
>CAISOH010000420.1 GCA_903887005.1 uncultured Bacteroidota bacterium
CTGCAATGAATTTTAAGCGAGTCATGAACCTCTGGCGTACAGAGGCAAATAGACGTTGGCGACTCATTTATATCATGTATATATTTGTTTTTCGTAATTTTTTGCCCAAAATTTTAAAACCGACTTTTTGAGGGACGACTAAATATGCACGGATGAAAGAGGAGTCTGATAGCAGATAATATAGGAGAAACCCCGGAACAAGGTCCCGCTTTTTCAGCGGGAGGGGTTTGGGGTGCTTTTCCTCACGTCTATCAGCTTCACCTGTACCTTGATATTGCCGTTGTATTCATTCTCTTCAATGTTATACACCATATCAAAGGGGCCGTTTCTTACCAGTTCATATTTCTCCGCAAGGCCAAAACCAATGCCTTCTATTATGGCTCCGTTTCTCTGGTGCGCCACAATGCGCAGGTGTTGTTCTTTAACCACGTTCGAAGATCCCTGATAATCATAGAGTTCCTTAGTAATAAAAACCGGCTTCATATTGCCGGGGCCAAATGGCTCGAATTGTTTCAATAAATTACAGAAAGCAGGTTTTACAAAAGAGAGTGGTATTTCTGCGTCTATTTCTATTTCCGGCACTTGCTGGTCGGCGGTAATGGTTGAAGCCACTATTTTTTCAAACTTGGCTATAAATTCCTCCACTTTGTTTTCGTTCATAGTCATACCGGCGGCGTAGAAATGCCCGCCATAATTTTCCAGCAGGTCGCGGCATTCATGTATAGCTTCATAAATATTGAAGCCGGATACGGAGCGTGCCGATCCAGTGGCTTTGCCATTAGCTGAGGTTAAAACAATTGTAGGCCGGTAATAATGATCTATCAACCTTGACGCCACTATTCCTACCACACCTTTATGCCAATGCGGCCTGTATAGTACGGTTGATTTTTTAAAAGCTATGCCTGCGTCTTCCTGCAATATAGAAAGCGCTTCTTCCGTGATACTTTTATCTACTTCCTTGCGGTCATCATTGTCTGAATGAAGAGCCGCTGCCAGCGCACCGATCTTTTCAGGATCGGTTTCAATAAAAAATTCTACAGCTTTTCGGGCATCATCCATTCTGCCGGCTGCATTCACCCTCGGACCAATTACAAATACAAGATCGGAAATAGATAATGCTCTTGTTACGCCGCCAAGTTCTTTTAATGTAGAAATTGCGAGGCAGGGTGATTCGTTAATCCGTTTCACTCCATAAAATGCCAGTATCCTGTTTTCTCCGTCTATGGGCACTATATCTGCTGCAATGCTTGTAGCCACAAGGTCCAGGTATTGATATACATTTTCCATAGGCTGTTTCCAGTGGATAGCCAGTGCAGATGCCAGTTTGAATCCTATGCCGCAACCACTTAGCTCTTTATATGGATAATTACAGCCCGGTTGCTTTGGGTTGAGGATAGCGAAGGCAGGAGGTATGTTTGCATCTGGCAGGTGATGGTCGCATACAATAACGTCAATTCCCAGTGATTGTGCATAAGTGATATGCTCCACAGATTTGATGCCGCAGTCGAGCGTTATCAGTAAAGTATATCCGTTTCCATGCGCATAATCTATGCCTTGCCTGGAGATCCCATATCCTTCACGGTAGCGGTGCGGGATATAATAAGCAAGTTCGCCATCATAATTTTTTTTCAGGAAAGAATATACAAGTGAAACTGCTGTAGTCCCATCCACATCATAATCTCCATAAACCATTATGCGTTCATGCCATTCTATCGCTTCACTTATGCGGTCAACCGCTTTTTTCATTCCCTTCATCAGGAAAGGATCATGTAGCTGGGATAATTCAGGCCGGAAAAACAGTTTTGCGCTTTCATAGTCTGTTACACCCCGCAAAGCCAATATCCTGCATATAGCAGGGTTTATTTTTAATGCTTCCTGTAGCCTGTTTATTACTTCGTCATCAGCCGGTATTAAGGTCCATCGTTTATCAGGCTTCATTTCCAAAATCAAGTTGTTGCACCGCATTGTGATACTCTGTAATCCATTTGCCAAGCCTGTTGCCAAAACCTGCATCATTTACCTTTACAAAAAAATCTCCCTCTTCCATTATTTGCTGCAACAGTTTATCCTGGGCTTGAATGCACTGTATAGCGGTATTGTAGGGTGTGTGGCTGAAGGATACCATTTCATATACGGACACGAATTGTTCCGGGTAGCGGTTGCCTAATTCTTTTTCTATTTTCTTTCTTTCGAGGAATTTATGATCGGCAACTTTATCGCGCATTTCTGTAAAGTTCAGTAAAGCAAGCTGCGCCACAGCATCCCCGTTTGGTTTTCTTCTTACTTCATATTCTTTAAGGATTTCATCCCAGCCATCTTCATTTGTCATTGTGAGCTTTTTGCCGAACGACAGCAGAGAAGATAAGACCGTGCAATCCTCAAAACCTGCATTCATGCCCTGACCGTAGAAAGGAACTATGGCATGAGCGGCATCGCCTATAAGGGCACTCTTATCCTTATAATGCCATGGGAAAATGTGCGTAGTAATAAGTGCTGAAGTAGGATTGGTAAAGAAATCTTCCAGCAGGCCGGGCATCAATGACTTTGCGTCTGCAAACTGCTTATCGAAAAGGTCTGTTACGTCCTTTTCGGTATTCAGTTTCGCAAAAGACATTCCTTCTCCTTCAAACGGCATGAACATAGTGCAGGTGAAAGTGCCATCCGTATTAGGCAGCGCTATCATCATATACTTGCCTCGGGGCCAGATATGCAAAGCGTTTTTTTCCATCAGCCATTCACCGTTTTTGCCGGGCAATATGGTTAGCTCCTTATAGCCATATTCCAGGTAATGCTGGTCGCAGTTGACCCTGTTCATATGCGTATAACTTTCCCGCAATGCAGAAAAAGCGCCGTCAGCCCCAAACAATAAATCGGCCTGTATTACTTTCTGTGTTTTACCGGGAAGCTCAAAATGCAGTGTATTGGTTGCTACATCCACATGTGTGCAGCGATGTTCAAAATGTATAGTTGACCCGTTTTTTTCAGCCAGTGTCATTAATTTCCGGTTCAGTTCACCGCGGCTCACGGAGTATATGGCCTCGTTGTTCCTGCTATATGGCTGAAAGGCGGTATTGCCATCCGGCTGGTGCAGATAGCGTCCATACATGGGTATGGCAATGGGTTCCATTTCCTCCTTCAATCCGGCCAGTTCCAATGCTTTCCATCCCCTGGCGCTCATGGCGAGGTTTATGGATTTACCCGCTGAAATGGATGCGCTGCGCATATCCTGGCGGCGCTCATAAAGCGTCACCTCATATCCGCGTTTACGAAGAATGATTGCCAGAAGCGAACCTACCAGCCCTGCACCCAAAATTGTAACCTCACGAGCCATATTCCTGTTTTAGGAAGCAAATTAAGAAAAAAAAGGGGCAGATACAATTTCCTGCAGGAATATGAAGGATTATTTCTTTTCAGGGCTTTTCCGGACTTTATTTCTTTGTCATTCTGATTTATATGCGAACATCTGCCAGTTCTCCCGGATTTCAGAACATAAACAACTTATCAGCGATATTCCCTTTCCCCAAATTTATTATGTACGTTTGTAATAAGAAATAGTTAACTTACTTATCTGTTATATTCCCATAGGCTCTATCGGTGGAATTATTTTTTTATTTTACAATATGACTGAACAACAAACCATATTTCTTGCAAAGAGCGAAATAAAGGCCAATGACATGGAGCATAAGCGCAAAGTTGCGTTTAATATCCAGAAATATAATGACAGTGTGGTAAAGGGCAAGCAGCAGTTTGCCAACCTGGACCTTGCGCGCAGAAAAGCAAAAAATATAAAGTGGAAAACGATAGAGAACTTAGATACATATTTAGAGCAGTTTGAGAAAAATTTTACTGCGCATGGCGGTAAAATAATATGGGCGGAAACTGCCGAAGAAGCCTTGCAGGGAATTTTACAGATATGCAGGGAGAAAAATACGAAGCAGGTAGTGAAGGCAAAATCCATGGTGACGGAGGAAATACACCTCAACGATTTTCTCGCGCAGAATGGTATTGATTCGGTGGAAACAGACCTGGGTGAATACATACAGCAACTCGACGGAGAACCCCCCTACCATATTGTTACGCCCGCCATGCACAAAAGCAAGGAAGATGTGGCAAGGGTGTTTCATGAAAAACTGGGCACCGAGCCAAATCTTACTCCGCCCGAAATAACTAAAATTGCGCGCCGAAACCTTAGAAAAAAATACATTACTGCAGAGGTGGGTATTACCGGCGGTAACTTCCTGCTGGCGGATATTGGCGGCGTCTGCGTAACGGAGAATGAAGGCAACGCGAGACTGACGACCACATTTCCCAAAACCCAGATATCCATTGTAGGGATTGAAAAACTGCTCCCTTCCATTAACGACCTGCAATTGTTCTGGCCTTTGCTGGCTACTTTTGGCACCGGGCAGAACCTGACAGTTTACAATACCATATTCACAGGTCCCCGCAAGGCTGATGAAACGGACGGGCCGGAGGAAATGTATGTGATACTGCTGGACAATGGCCGTACCAATCTGCTGCGTAAAGAGGTGCGGGAGAGCATGTACTGCATACGTTGCGGATCATGCCTCAATGCCTGCCCGGTCTATAAAAATATAGGAGGCCATGCTTACGGAGCTACTTATAGCGGTCCTATCGGGTCAGTGATAACACCGCACCTGAAAGGTATGGCGGAGTATAAGCACCTTAGCTATGCATCGAGCCTGTGCGGCAACTGTACCGAGGTGTGCCCTGTTAAAATAAATATACACGAAATGCTGCTGGAAAACCGCAGTATAGCGGAAGGGCTGCATCTCAATGGCTTTGCTGAAAACATCACCTGGAGGCTTTGGCGCGATGCAATGATGAGCCGGAGGCTAATGAATCTGGTAGGGCCCGGAATGAAAAATAAAGTAGTGAATAAATTATTCAGTGATAGCTGGGGAAAGCATAGGGGCGATTTGAAATTTGCGGAGAAGTCTTTCAATAAAATGTGGAAAGACCGGAAAAAAAGTTAATGTCCATGTATGGAAACTATAGTTGTATATAGCGCAGGAAATAGCAATCGTCTGAAGTACGCTTTGGACTGGTTGCTGAAAGAGCGGTTACAACTGAGCTACATAATCGTACAGGATGAAAAGGAGACCAGCGACCTGCCTTTTTTTATCTCTTACGGGAAGGCGTTACCCAATAGTTTCTCTATTCCCGACTCCGGCCTGCTATGGCAAAACGGAATACAAAAATGCGACCCGAAAACCGGATCCTGGCAGGATATTCCAACAATTTTCTCCATAGACAATAATGAGTACACACTTCCATTTGATTTGGTTTCAGCCATTTTCTACCTATTGTCCCGTTATGAAGAATACATTCCCTTTACTCCCGACAAGCATGGCAGGTATCCGGCAACCAGCAGCATTTTGTATAAAAAAGGCTGGCTGCAACGTCCAATAATAAATGAATGGGTATCTGCTTTCAGGAAACAGTTGCAAACTTTGAGTGGTATAAATATTCAGTCAACCCAATTTTTGTACCAGCCAACTTACGATATTGATATGGCTTATTCGCACCTGCACAAAGGTGTGGGCCGCATTGTTGGTGCATACATACGGGCATTGCTGCGAGGGGATGTAAAACAGATAAGTGAGCGCACACAGGTATTGAAAAACAAGCAAAAAGATCCTTTCGATTCGTTCCGTTGGCTGCGGCAATTGCATAAGGAATACGGCTGCAAACCCATTTATTTTATACTGTCCGCGTTCAGAACGACCGCTTATGATAAAAACATACACCCCAATCACCCTGCCATGATGCGGGTAATAAAAAACCTTGCGAAAGAAGGCGCAATAGGCATACACCCTTCTTATTTTTCAGGGCAGCATGATACACTCGGTAAAGAGAAAAAAATGCTGGAACATGTGTCCTCACGTACTACCCATATTTCACGGCAACACTATATAAGGATCAAAACACCCGAAACCTGGCGGTTGCTGTTGAAAAATGAGATCACCGAAGATTACAGTATGGGGTATGGCGCGCATCTTGGCTTCCGTGCAGGCACCGGCAATTCGTTCTTCTGGTACGACCTGGAAAAAGAAACGGTCACTGCATTACGTATTCACCCCTTCTGTTTTATGGATACGACAGCGCATTATGAAGGAAAATTGTCCGTTTCGGAAGCATTCGCCCGGCTGGAAGAAATGAGCAAGCGATTAGAACAAACAGGCAGCACTCTCATCACTGTTTTTCACAATTTTACGCTGGGCACCGGCAATGAATGGAAAGGATGGCGCCAGGCCTATGAAAATTTCATGCAGGAAAAAATGCAGATTGACCAATTGCAGCATGATACAGTGGCTTCAATATAGTATCAGATAAACGGCTCAGAGGTCAGGAAGTTTATGAAGCAATAGAACCAATCATTTTGCAAAAATGTTTTGTATATAAAGATTACTTAACTTGCAATGACAAAACAAAGTATTATGAAACGCTTTCTTATTATTTTGATTGCAATAGCATTTATTTCCCCGTCCTGCAATAAGACAACCTCACTTGCTGGTAAAAAGACCAACACTGTTTATCATAAGAGTACAGCGGTTATTCATGGCTTGTCACCATTAACGATGGGAGCTATGTGCTATGGTAAGTACTCCATAACGATAAATGACAGCACGGCGCATTCCACCTTCGATACATTGCCATCCAATAGCGGCATAGACCTTTCTGCTGCAACCTTTCCAATGAATGTAAAACTTAACTGGCACAATACATCTGATTGTGGTATGGTAATTATTGATGCAATAGAGAAGGTAAATTAACTATGTTAGCAACTACGAATTTTCTTAACCTGGAAAATAAGCCGCTAAGCAGGTTGTACAAGATTTGTCAACTTTTAAAAAGTTGACAAATCTACCCCGAAATGCGGGACCCCAAAAGGGTTAACTCATTGGCATTTTTTTCACCCTTAGCAACTAAAAATAAAATCCGGATAGGAGTGCTATGAATAACGCCTCACTTCCTAATATACACCCTCGTACCAATACCCACAAAAGTATATAGTTCTTCAATGTCTTTATTCTTTAAAGCTACACAGCCATCTGTCCAGCAAACGCCATTCTCTATCATATCATCACCGCCTTTCCATATCCCGTGTATGCCTATATCTCCGCCTATGCGCGCCGATTTTGGCAGTGCGCCCTTTTCTTTGAGCCTGTTGAAACAGGCTACAGAAGAATCATTAGGATAATCAAGCTGCATGAACTTATTATACTTTGAATTGGGATTTTTAGTTTTTATTGTAAACCATCCTTCGGGTGTGCAGCGGTCGCCTTCCATCCTTTTATTTTCCATAGGCTTTGGCCCGAAAACCGCTTTGTAATATCTGATCATTTTCCTCCGGTAGTACACCTCCACATTATAGTTCGATTTATTGATCACCACCATTACGGAATCTTTATTTAAGGTATCAGGATTAACAGAGAAATGAAGATTAATATTTGGTTTTGAGCGTATGATCATTGTTTCCACAACCCGGTTCTTTCCCTGTTCATATTGTATGGTGCGAACAATATTGCCCTTCGCGTCTTTATGTTCTTCCAGCACTTTCAGATTATGCGGAGAAGGTAATGTCTGAGCTATATTATCTGTTTTGGGATTCATCTGCGCCCACCCGTTTATTATAAACAGCAGTCCGGGAATTAAAAGTGTAAACCGCTTCAAAATATTGTATATCCTTGCTGGGTAATGCTGCTTCATCCCTGTTACCTGCTTTTCGGTTGAACCTGATTGGTGAAATTAATTTCACTTACTCAATTGTTTGTATTCAGAGTAAGAAATCATCTGGTAATCAGGAGGTATCCTGAATACACCGTTTTCAATAGGGCCAGGTTCTATTTTTTCAATTTCAAATTGCATAACCACATTATTCTCATCTTCGTATGAGAATAATACCGGTAAAAATTTAGCATCCGGGAAACGCTCAAAAGTAATTGCCTGCGAGGGACGCCACTCCTTTGTATAAATTACTTCAGAAACAGAACCATCATGGTAATTAACATTTCCATTGTAAGCGGTATAACCGGCGAAATGTTTACTATTGCTTTCCTCATTTTTTATACTAAAGCCGATGAATTTTTCCTGTTTTTTGAGCAGGTCGTTTAAGTTCAGTTGTATAGCGTATTTTTTGCCGTTCCTGTTTTGCAGGGAGTATGCTTTGCCGGCGCTGCAATCCAGTAAAACCACGTCCAGGTAACCATTATTTAATTTTAATTCCTTTCTTAACTGGCCGCCTTTAATGATAAAAGTATAATAACCGGTGAATTCTTTCTGATCGCCGGAGCGGAGTTTTACCTTATAAATAATAGTGCCTTCCGCAAACGGTTTCTGGGCTTCGGCACATACGCCAGAGAGCAGGAACAGGAATAAAAAAAAGCAGCGTCTGTATCTCATAATAAAATACAATCAGGATAACGGCTACAACTATAGTTATAGCTAAATGGTTTATTTTCGATACAAATTACCATAATTATAACAATTCCTGCTGCTTATTGGCGGATTTATTATTTTCCCTTGTATTTTGAAAGGCTTTAAATTCGTACTTTGCTTTGTAATTTACTTAAAAAAAGGAATGACTATAGGGGAAAATATCTTTTAGTCAAAGGGATAACTGTAAACTGTCAACTGCAAACTTTTATATGGAACGTGTCATGAGTTTATTAAAAAAAATAAAAAAAACCAGGGGATTCCTGGCCGGGGTAATTATTTCCGCTATCGCATTTTTCTTTATCCACGCAAGAACTGCCAATGATCCCTACTTTGAAATATCCAAGAACCTGGATATTTATGCTGATCTTTTCAAGGAGTTGAACACTTATTACGTTGACCCTATAGAACCGGGAAAATTAGTGAAAACAGGTGTTGACGCTATGCTGGAGGACTTAGACCCTTATACCAATTACATAACAGAAGCGGATATTGAAGATTACAGGTTTATGACCACCGGAAAATATGGCGGTATCGGCGCCAGTATGCGCAAGAAAGGTGAAGACATATACATTGGAGATGTGTATGAAAACAGTCCGGCCCAAAAGGCTGGCCTGCACCCTGGCGACCTCGTGGAATCAATAGACAACCAGGTTGTAAAGGGGAAAACAATTGAAGACCTGAGCTCCCTGCTTAAAGGAACACCCGGAACGCAGATAAGCATGAAGATCAAAGACGCTTATACAAATACTGTCATGCAAAAACTGGTTACGCGCGGTGAAATTGAAATATCAAGCGTGCCTTATTACAGCCTTATTGGTGCGCAAAATAATATTGCCTATGTGCGGCTCACACAGTTCACCCAAGGATGCGCCAGGCAGGTAAAGGATGCTTTCGACAGCCTGAAAAAAGCACAGCCGTCTTTAAAAGGATTAGTGCTTGACTTGAGAAACAATCCCGGCGGATTGCTGGATGAAGCCGTAAGTATCTGCAATATTTTCGTGGACAAGGGGCAATTAGTGGTGAGCACCAAGGGCAAGATACCGGAGATGGACAAAGAATACAAGACCCCTGGCAGCGTATGGAATAAAGACCTTCCGCTGGCAGTGCTTGTAAACCATTCATCGGCATCAGCGTCAGAGATAGTGGCAGGGACGATGCAGGACCTTGACCGTGGCGTAATAATAGGCGAACGCTCCTATGGCAAAGGACTGGTTCAGGTAGTAAGGCAACTTGGCTTTAACGCAAAACTAAAATTAACAATAGCGCGGTATTATACCCCAAGCGGACGCTGTATTCAGGCCATAGATTATGCGCACCGTAATGTTGATGGGGTTGCCGGCTATGTACCGGACTCATTGAAACTTGCCTATAAGACAAAAGTGGGACGTACCGTGAAGAGTGGCGGCGGTGTAATGCCGGACGTTATTATAAAAGATGATCCAATGAGTATGATAGCAGTAACGCTCTACACCAAAAATTATTTATTCGATTACGCTACCGAATATGCGCGCCTTCATACCACAATACCATCGGCAAGTACATTCTCAATGACGGACCCGGAATTTAACCAGTTTTCAAAGTGGATCGAAAACAAAGACTATTCGTATAAGACAGAAACAGAAGCCGGGCTCGACTCCCTGAAAAAAACTGCTGTGAGGGAAAATTATTACGAGGGGTCTAAAGATGAATTTGAAAATCTGAAAGCAAAGCTTTCCCACGATAAAAAGCAAGACCTCCTGAAACATAAAGAACAGGTAAAGCACATGCTGGAGAATGAGATAGCATCCCGCTTTTATTATACACGGGGTCGTATTGCACAGGGCCTGCAATATGATAAAGATCTGGATAAAGCCCTTGCTTTGATAGGAGCGCCAGGTGAATATAGTGCATTGCTGAAACCAGGGAAATAGCATTTGTGGTATATCAACAAAATGACTTTGCTTGTTATCCGGGTGGGTAACAGGCAATTTTTTTTCCAACAGGCCGTTATTGATTAAATCCCGTTAATCAATCCTTATCCTTATGAAAAGAACAATTGTTTTGTTTTTACTGTCTGCAATAGTTGTAATGTCCTCTTGTAAAAAGAGTGTGAAGACAGATTCAATTGCACCGTTGTATATTCCCTGGAATATGGATTCCCTGATGCTTGGTGCTGATGCGTATATCAATGGAGTTTCAAAATTAAATGTAAGTGGAGTAATGGTTGCCTGCACGCTATATGGTAGTATAATTGATACTTCAGGACAAATAAACGTATATACAAGAAACTGGGAAAACGCAATCTTTGCGGGGTCTCCGAATAGTTTTACTGGAGGAGTCGGCAATGTCTCGGTTAATAATATTCCTTTAGATACAGGAATGTGGGCTGGTTTTGCTCATCATGATTCTGCCCCGGTGTGGAATGAAAATACGATAAATCATTGGTATATATCAGGTTCTGGTTCAGTACCTGTTATTTCTGCTGATATTTCCGGCATATTACCGGTTTTTAGTGGCACTTTGCCTTCAAAGATTTCAAAGACTTCTGATTTTAGTTTCACTTTTAATGCTACAAACAATAGTTTTGGCGATTCTGCTTTTGTCATTGTTTATGGGTCTATAACTCCCACTTTTGGTATTGGAGATCCGGTTTATAGTAATGTGGTAAGCGCAAATGGCGGTACGGCAGTTATCCGGGCAATACGATTAAGAGACACAGATAACGGGTTAATGCCTTTAATTTTTAATGCTCAAACTTCTCCCGTTTATTATGGTGGAATCATAATGCTGGTTATTTATAACCATTCTATCCAAACGTTTGGCGGCAAAAAATTTGCATTTGTAAAACAAAGAGAAATAATGGGGCTTGTAAGATTTTATTAGCCCATCTCCGCCCAGTTCTTTATGAGCTGCATCCCATATTTTGTACCTACTGATTCCGGGTGGAACTGAACACCTATGCATGGGTATTGCTTATGCGCCAGGGCCATAATAATTCCGTCTTCAGTATATGCAATGGCTTCCAGTGTGTCATTAAATTCTTCCAGAGCAAGTGAATGGTACCGCATTGCTGAAAATGGGGAGGGAATATTATTGAAGAGGGGATGGTTGTTATGATTTACCGCGCTGATTTTCCCATGCATGGGATAAGGGGTATGTACCAGTTTAGCGCCGAAGTACATGCCCAGCGCCTGGTGGCCAAGGCAAACCCCCAGTATGGGTATGCGTGTATGAAAATGATCTATCGCATCCATGGTAATACCTGCCTGCAGTGGTGTTTCAGGGCCGGGTGATAGGATGAGCTTTTCAGGACTAAGCTTTATTAATTGCCGCAGCGTTATTTCATCATTTCTGTAAACAGTGCACTCATGTCCTGTTTGCAGCAGGTAATGATGCAGTATGTAAGTGAATGAATCGTAATTGTCAATGAGCGCCCACATGGTCCGGCAATTTTTTATTTACGGCGTCAAAGAAATGTTCGAGGTTGCTGAAAGTATCTTTTACATAAGGCCACAGTTTACCCGCCTGTTCAAAAAACCAGGGCGCAATTCCCGACAACAACGGATAAGTTTTGGATTCGGATATTATTTCCGGTGTTATAATATGCATCCGGGCGCCTATCCAAAGCATGGAGCTCCAGAAAACCACACCTAGGAAAGCATAGAGCAATCCACCTGTCAGTTTATTCACGATGCCGAGCATAAGTCCTTCCACTGCTTTTTGAAATAGTTTTCCAATGGATCTCACAATAATTACTACAACGATAAACAAAACGACATAACTGAAAACCTGGACCCAGCCAGAAGTAATGTATCCTTTTTCCAGCAACCATGCCGAAAAAGCCTGAGACAGCTTGAGTGCACAAAGTATGCCGAGCAATATGGCAAGCACAGAAAACGCGGCTAATATGACACCTCTCATATAGCCGCGTATAAAAAATAAAATGATTAATATTATGCCAATTACATCGAGTATCATATCGCTAAGTCAAAAGTAAAAACCCAAAATTATCAAAGGCAAATACATTTCTTTTGAAATAACAATATTTTGCTTAAGATGCCAGTAATTGTTTCACTATTTCAGATATGGCTTTGCCATCGGCTTTGCCTGCAAGCTGTTTGCTCGCAACGCCCATCACTTTGCCCATATCAGCCGGAGATTTAGCGCCTGTCTGCTCTATGATTGCTTTCACTTCCGCTTTCAGTTCATCGGCAGACATTTGTTGAGGGAGAAACTTTTCTATGATGGCAAGTTCTTCTCTTTCCTTAACAGCGAGGTCTTCACGGTTTTGTTTTTCAAAAATATCCAGTGAATCCCTGCGTTGTTTGGCAAGCTTTTGAAGCATCTTTAATTCAGTAGCTTCATTGATTATGCCACCGGCGCCTTCAGCGGTTTTTTCTATTATTATTGCGGCTTTAATAGCCCTGAGAGTACGCAATGCGGCTTCATTTTTTGCACGCATTGCGTTCTTCAGTTCGTCCATTACTTTTTCTTCCAGGGACATTTGTTCGGATTTTTGAGATTGTAACAAAAAATTCCTATTGCACCTCAACAGCTACGGCTGCCTTTTTGAGGAAGGTTTTTGCAAACTCTTTCAGCTCTGCGGCAAGCGCGGTATTTTTTGTTGCATTCTGATAAGTATCAGCCATGCCATAAAAGGTTTGGTAGAAAAAATCATTCATTTCATCTACAGCCATTTTATTTGTCCACAGGTCAATGCGCAATGCGGATTTTTCTTCGCCATCCCACAGGCCAAGCAGTATTGCTTTCGCATTTTGCCAATCGGTAACTCCGCCATCAGGGGCAGTCCATTGTATTGCTTCAGGCATTTTATCCTCAGCAAGTTCTATCTGAATATTAATGTTTGATTTCATTTTTAGTAAAAATTTAAATTTGAGAATCCAAATGTACATTTAATTGGTAAGTTTCAGTATTTTAAGGGTTAACAGGAAGTTAATCACATAGAATTTTTATATTATTTTACACTTTCTTTACTAAAAATCCTAAGTTCAAGTACCAAATGCAACACGCTTAGTCAATTTACGTCCGGGGGTACCCCCGGACGTAAATTGACTAAGAATCCTAAACTTCGTGCTGCTTATGACTCCAAAATTTATTC
>CAISOH010000421.1 GCA_903887005.1 uncultured Bacteroidota bacterium
GCTACGTTTAAATTGTTTCATGTGGAACAATTGCTTGATTTACAGTAACAAATATAATACAATAAATAAAAATAAATTGTTAAATTTATATTAAATATTACTAACTTTAGTTTTTAGAGGTGCCCTAAAAACAATTCTTCTGATTTAATCAGGCAGTAGCATAGTCTTTAAGCTCCAGTTTATGTTTTACATGATCGCGGATTTTACGCACATAATCGAAATAACCCATTTGCATCCGCACATAAAATACAGTGAATATAAATGCACTCATACCCAATAACGAATAGGTAATCTGTAGTTGTCCGCCTACATATAACAGAATAAAGGAAGCCAGTAACAGGAATGTGCAAAAGATGACGATCAGCAATGGCCCGCCTGAATCAAGCTTCCGCATATTGGAAGTGATAACCACATCTGTTTTGTCCCCTTCATTTTTAAGGTCTATATGAGTGATAGGTAATGTTTTAATGCTATCCACCTGCTCCGCATGTGGAATGATCCGCAATGAATTACCCTTTTCAAACACTTCAAAATCTAAATTATGGATCCTGACATGATTGCCAATTAACCTGCTGATAAATACTTCTTTTGGAATGGAGGAGTGATACCTCTGTGTTCTTGTAAAAAGCATAATATAAATTTTAAGAGGTGAAGAAATAAACCTTGTTACTTATATAGACGCATAAATTGTGCCAGAAGTTTGTATTTCTGAATAATTTTCTAAAAGTGTTAACACCAGGCAGGTTTACCAGCTAACTTCTATTTGCGGCAAAATGTACCTAAAATGAATAACAGCCATTGTATTTTGTAGATAGTTTTACATTATCTTTGTCAGTATCTACCATAAAAAGATTCAAAATAAAATTAAAATCATCAGTTATGAAACTATTGATTAATCATCTGGCATTTAAGCACATTGTGTGTTTCATCATTGCAGGTTCCATGATTTTTTTCCTGCCTTTTAAAACGCTGGCAGGCGTTAAGTCTAAAAAAATAACCATCAACACGGAGGCAGGGGCAAAAATTCTGGTTGACGGTAAAGAAATAGCGGTTACTACTACGGAAATCAAAATTGAACCCTATACCAGCGCCCATGTGAGGATCGAAAAACCGGGATATATCACGGAAGAAAGGAATTATCTCAATGACGGAAAAAATGAAATACCCAGGGCTGAATACATAAAGCTGGAAATTGACGATGCGTATGCCAATTCATTTACAACAGACCTTGCTAACCACGATATAGACATAAAAACCAACCTGAAAGAAGACGATGCCTGGAAACTGATCAGCCGCATCATTACCGGCACTTTCGACGTCATAGAGGTTACTGACAAGGCTACAGGCTATATGCGTACTGCCTGGGTAATTAAAACGTTTAAATCAGCCACTGTGCGTACACGGATGATCATTAAAACCGGTAATTCAGACCCACTGGTGTATAAAGCAAAACTTGTTTCTGAAATCGGCAGACCGGGCGCTACCGCCAGCCAGGATGAAAACTTCAAACCCTGGGACAGGGTACTCCGTACTTTTGAAAATGTAATCCCCGACTTACAAAGCCGGTTAGGAAAGTAATCATTTCAATCCCGGAATAGTCATTTAAGCGTATTGTACCTAGCGTATAATGCGCTTTTTTCTTATGGGGAATGAGAAGCTTTATGGTTGTCATTATTCAAAGCGAAGAAATAATGCGACCTGAAATAATATTATAATAAATTAATAAACAAGTTTTTCTGCGCAATTTATCTTTAAATTTTTTTTTGGGTGATTGAAAATAGGTATGTAATTGATATTCAATGAAATAGACAAATTTTATCCACATTTTCTTGCTCATTCTTTGCGCTCGGTTGAGCATTTCCTGCCCGTTTCCTGCGCTATGATATTCTTTAATATTTTAAATGTTCGTAATAATATTCTAATTTCACAACAAAAGTAAACAATATTATTGACATTTCCAAATATTTTGGCTAATTTATTTTTATTGAATATCAGAGATTGGCTGCCACCGCGACCCTTCGATACCTCAGGGCAGGCTCCGTCGAAGACTACTGTTTTTTTTATTTTTGGAAGACCACAGACAATATGGGACTGAATTGTTAGCTAAAATGGAAGGTCATCCACAGTTTGCTGTTTCTTAGAATCAATTTTCATTTCAACAGAATTAATAAAGGCTATTACGCTGGACACTGTTCTGAAGATTAGTAAGCTTTCATCATAACCCAATAATTTGTTAGCATGTGCTAAACTCTTATTATTTCTTACGTCATTGAAAGCTTCAATAATACTGATACTATTTTTCAGAATCCGCTCTGACATAACCGATTCCAATAGCCCTTTACTATTCAAGCATTTTATATACTCTCCAAGCAAACTATGGACAGCTTTATTACTATCAAAAGTAATATTGTGCTTAATACACAACTCCCGGATAAACATTGTAAAATAGGTATGCAGTCTATCTATTGCTTCTTCTGGTTTATTTTCATGAATCAATTGTCTTAGGGACTTCCCAACAGTTTCAAAGTTTTTATCTTCAGATGTAATTTTAATTGCTTCAATATGCTCATTAAATGTGCCTTCCAACCGTCGAGCAATCCCAAATGCAGTTTTGTATAAATCCTCTACCTCTTCTGTCCAGCCGGTGGATGGAATAATAATCTCTCTATAATATTCCAACAATGCAAATAATAGTTTTGCAACCAATGGATTGCCTTCTTTTTTCCAGAATGTTCTTAATCGATGTGCTTTTGATTCACCACTATCGGAATATTTTTCACTATAAATGTCAATGCCAATGTTTTCATAAACAAAGTCAGCGAATGTGCGGTTAGAAAAATCAAGCACATAGCCATTATTTACCAATAGCTTTTCCAACTTGATTCTTTCAATATTATTTATATCTGACATCTATTCCTATTTATTCTACATAAATCTATAACTAATTAGTCTAAAAAAAAACCACCACACTCCCGCATGATGGTTTTAACTTCTTCACTCCTCAACTTCCTCATTTCCCAACTCAATTAAATTAACTGCACCCAGTAGTCGTCCCGCAATTCGGGCACATATAGCAGGTGCCGTTTCTTAATGTTATATTTCCGCAGTTGCGGCATAAGGGCGCATCGGCACTGGTACCCATCATCTTTTTAATGTCCGCACTGTTTTGTGCATTTACGCCTACTGCTGTTGGTGCAAGATTATTCTTAGTTTTTTGTGCCGGTTGCGGCGATTGCGGCGCTGTAACTCTTACCTGTGATAGTTCCAGTTTCAGGGTTTCCATTTCCTGCTCGTGTGTTTTCCTGGTTGGGTCAGGTACATGAACCAGGTCATCGCGGTCGAGGTATTCATAAGCTAAAAGGCGGAAGATATAATCGAGTACAGACGTTGCTGTCTTGATATTCGGATGCTCCACTATACCGGCCGGCTCAAACCTGCTGAAAATGAATTTGTCCACATACTCCTCCAATGGCACACCATATTGCAGGCCAATGGATATTGCTATGGCAAAACTGTTGAGCATACTCCTCATAGTAGCGCCTTCCTTGGCCATGTCTATGAATATTTCTCCCAGCGTGCCATCTCCATATTCACCGGTGCGCAGGAACAACGCCTGGCCGCCTACCTTGCCTTTTATGGTATATCCGCGGCGCTTGGCGGGCAGTTGCTTACGCTCCACGATGTTGCTCAGCGCACGTTTCAGTTGTGTATCAGGGCTGGCTTGTACACGCCTGTTCACTTCGTCCAGCAGTTCGTTAACAGTCAGCTTGCTCATGTCCACGATCTGGCTGTTTTCAGGTATTGCTATTTCTTCTTTTGCTTCTTTCTTTTCTTTTTTATCGCTTTTATTGCTCAGCGGCTGGCTGAGTTTAGAGCCATCGCGATACAGTGCGCAGGCTTTCAGGCCCAGCTGCCAGCTCAGGTAGTAGCAGTCTTTTATCTCATCAACGGTAGCCTCGTTTGGCAGGTTGATGGTCTTGGATATGGCGCCGCTGATAAATGGCTGCACGGCAGCCATCATGCGGATGTGCCCATGGGCATGTATAAACCTCTGGCCTTTCTTGCCGCACTTATTGGCACAATCGAATACGGAAAGATGCTCGTTTTTCAGATAAGGAGCGCCTTCTACCGTCATAGTACCACAGGCGTAATCGTTGGCCGCGTCTATCTCTTCATCTGAGAACCCTAATGATTCCAGCAGGTTGAAATCCGGTGCGAAATATTGCTCCGGTATGAAGCCGAGGCGTTGCAGGCATTCCTCGCCAAGATTATATACATTGAATACAAACCCGATCTCAAAAGCGCTTTCTACCGCAGTATCCAGCTTTTTCAGTTCTTCCCCTATAAATCCTTTTTCACTCAGGCTCTGGTGATTGATGTAAGGCGCGCCTGCAAAAGTGCCATGCCCTTTCGCGTATTTTACAATAGCGTCCTGTTGCTCCGGTGTATAACCCAGTTTCTTTAATGCCGCAGGTATAGACTGGTTGATGATCTTAAAGTAACCACCACCGGACAATTTTTTGAATTTAACCAATGCGAAGTCGGGCTCCACTCCGGTAGTATCACAGTCCATCACCAGGCCTATAGTACCTGTTGGCGCTATAACGGTAGCCTGTGCGTTACGGTAGCCATATTGCTCGCCCATCTGCACTGCATCATCCCATGCTTTGGTAGCTGCTTTGAGCAGGTAATCGGGGCAATATTTCGCATTGATGCCAACCGGCTTTATTTCTATTCCCTCAAACGCTTCTGATGCATCGTATGCAGCAGCACGGTGGTTGCGCATTACGCGCAGCATGTGTTCTTTGTTTTCCTGGTAGCGGGGGAAAGTGCCGAGGCAGGCGGCCATTTCAGCCGATGTTTTGTAGGCAACGCCATTCATGATAGCGGAAATAGCGCCCGCTATTGCACGCGATTCTTCACTGTCATAAGCAATACCGCTCACCATCAGCATAGATCCAAGGTTGGCATAGCCTAATCCCAATGTGCGGTAATCATAACTAAGCTGTGCTACTTCAGGCGAAGGGAACTGCGCCATCAGCACAGATATTTCCAGTACCACCGTCCACAGGCGTGTCATGTATTCAAAGCCCTGCACGTCAAACCTGCCGGTTTCTTCATTAAAGAAACGGCGAAGATTGAGCGATGCGAGGTTGCAGGCAGTATTGTCGAGGAACATATACTCCGAACATGGGTTAGAAGCCCGTATTTTTCCTCCTTCGGGGCATGTATGCCATTCATTGATAGTAGTATCGTATTGCGTACCGGGATCAGCGCAGCGCCATGCGGAATAAGCTATTTTTTCCCACAGCTCCTTAGCAGGGATCGTCTTCATTACCTTGCCTGTGCTGCGCGCGGTCATTGCCCAATCGGCATTGTGATCCAGCGCATGGAAAAATTCATTGGGTATGCGTAACGAATTATTGGAGTTTTGCCCGGATACCGTTTTATAAGCTTCGCCTTCATAGTCAGAAGCGTAACCTGCAGCTATCAGCGCGGCTACCTTCTTTTCTTCTTCCACCTTCCAGTCTATGAAGCTGATCACTTCCGGATGGTCAAGGTCAAGGCATACCATCTTGGCAGCGCGGCGTGTAGTGCCGCCGCTTTTTATTGCTCCGGCGGCGCGGTCGCCTATTTTGAGGAAGCTCATCAGTCCGCTCGATGTGCCGCCGCCACTCAGTTTCTCCCCTTCCGCACGTATATTGGAGTAGTTAGTGCCTACGCCTGAGCCATATTTGAAGATACGCGCCTCACGCACCCAAAGATCCATGATACCGCCTTCATTCACTAAGTCGTCATCCACACTGAGTATAAAGCACGCATGAGGTTGCGGGCGCTCGTAAGCATTTTTAGAACGCTCCAGTTTGCCTGTTTTAGGGTCCACATAAAAATGCCCCTGTGCTTTGCCATCTATACCATAGCTGTCAAACAGACCGGTGTTGAACCATTGCGGGGAATTGGGCGCGCAGCTTTGCATCATGATGCTGAATATCAGCTCATCATAAAATACCTGCGCGTCATTTTTTGTGGCGAAGTAGCCATACTTCTCGCCCCATGTGCGCCAGCAATGTGCAAGGCGGTGGGCTACCTGCTTAATAGAGGTTTCCTTGCCAAGGCTGCCGTCCGGTTGCGGCACGCCCGCTTTACGGAAGTATTTTTGCGCTAAAATATCAGTAGCTATCTGCGACCAGTGCTTTGGCACTTCCACATTGGTCATTTCAAAAACTTTTTCCCCGTTGGGGTTACGGATCACGGAAGTACGGTAATCGTACTCAAACATATCGAATGCGGAAACTCCGTCGCGTGTATATTGGCGGTCGAAGGAAAGTCCTTTTTTAGTATGGGTGCTCATATTTATAAACAATTTTGGAGAGTTAGTAATTTTCGGGTTGGGGACAGCTAAATTATCACAAAGAATATCCCCTGCGAAAAGAAAGAACTAACACCCCTGTGGAAAACTAATGAACAGCAAGCGGGTTCAGCAAAATAATTATTATTAAAATATCATTAACAACATTGTTCTTTGTTTTTCAATTTAAATTACTATATTTTCCCGGCATAGCCAAAAAAACTTTGCCTTATTTAACTTTTTATTTCACGCGCTATTGCATCAGGGAAGGTCTGTTTGTAGTCTATTTTGGGTTATATCCGGAATTGCAGCGATTGTTTTTGGTATAAAAACCAATAATCATTTTAAATTAGTCTAAACTCGTTTTCCGAAAAACAGAATCTAAAGGGAGGTGTTATCTATGACCCGCATTTTTGGGGACTAATTTATCGCAGGTATTGGTATAAAACGCTCAAAAACATACCAGTTAATGATTGGCAATAGCTGGAATAATCAGGCGGGGGTGCGATTTTGTTTGCCGGCAAGTGCAATCTCAATTTTTTCCAATCACAAAAACGAAAGGAACATTTGCACGGTCGCGCAAGGCAAGGCAGACTTTTTGACGTTGTTTTATGACTTTATATTTCTGCAGGTCAATAATTTCAATGGCGTGGGCGTAGTCTTTATTAAGATCGGAATAACGGAGGTAAGAGGCAAGGAATACCGCGGACGGCACATCGGCGGCGATGATATTTTTTACATAATGCAACCATGCATGTTTTTTGCGCTCCCCTTTCATGTTCCCGGTTTTTGTTTTTAATATCCTCCTTTTTTGTGAGACTTATAATTACCCATAATATCACCCATGCAACCGCATTTCTTACCGCCATAACAACTTTGTGCCATAAGGCCAATCATTATTGCCAAAACAATATAAATACCTGCTTTCCCTGCTTTTGTTCGTTTCATAAAATATACTTTTGTAAAAATAAGGATTATTGGTTACCAACAAACCTAAACATATATTAATTGCCCCCCTTGACTGGGGGTTAGGCCATACCTCCCGTTGTGTGCCCATAATCCGCTACATACTAAGCCTGGGGCACATTCCATTGGTTGCAGGCAATGATTCGCAACGGTCCTTTATAGAGGAAACCTTTGGCAATATAGAAATTATCCATCTCAACGGGTATAATATTTCTTACTCCGGATGGAATATGCTGGCACAAATGGGCATGCTATCGCAAATGCCTCGGATTTTGAAAACCATAAAAGAGGAACATCAATGGTTAGTGAAACTGTGTGGTGAACGGCAAATTGATGGTATAATATCAGACAACCGTTACGGCTTGTATCATCCGGGCATACCATCTGTTATCCTTACTCACCAGTTACAGGTAAGGACAGGGTTGGGAAATATCCCCGACCGTGCGGTACAAATACTTCACTATCAACACCTGGAGCGATTCAGCGAAACATGGATTGTTGATGCACAAGGCATTCCAAACCTGGGAGGAAAGCTCTCTCACCCGTCTTCATTACCAGCTCATACAACTTATTCAGGGCTGCTGTCCCGCTTTGAAAATGACGGGGAACCAGGATTGGAAAGTGATTCTGCATTTTCCCCTTTAGTGATATTGCTGTCAGGGCCAGAACCCCAGCGAAGTACCCTTTCCCGTATATTATGGCAGCAGGCTATCCACTATAAAGGAAAGGTCGTTTTCATTGAAGGGAGCGATAGCGTAATACCGCCACCTGCCATTCCTCCGGCCATCAGTTATTATAAACGGTTAACTGATGAACGGTTAGCCCCGCTGTTACGAAGCGCAGGTATGGTTATCTGCCGCAGTGGTTACTCTACTCTCATGGACCTTGTAACGCTAAGAAAAAAAGCGATCCTTATCCCTACGCCGGGGCAAACAGAACAGGAATATCTCGGCAGACATTTGCATAAGGAAGGAATATTCTATTGCACAAAACAAAAAGGGTTCGATATAAATGCAGCACTCAATGAAGCCCGCATGTTCCCATATCATTCACCTGCTCTTGAAGGAGCATATACTATCTATAAAAAAGTGGTGGAAAAGTGGATAAACAAGCTATAGAAAGATATTTTTACAACTATATATAAGTTTACACCTGATTATAAAAAAGCACCTGATTATAAAAAAAAGTTTGATAATTAACAACTTATTTAACAGAATAGAAGATTATTTATTAAATTGCATCCAATAAAACCAATTAATATGAAAAACTTAAAAACAGTTCTTTTGCTTGTCTTTACGACAATTGCTTTTAATGCAAGTGCTACCCAGTACATAATTATCAAACCGGCCTTTTTTGGATATAAATTAGTTTATGTTGCTAAGCCAGCCGATTTAAGCAAATGGCATTATGATAGTAAAAATGATGTTTATTACAGAGGGAATACTGTCTTTGGAACACCTCTTCCAATAAAGATTAAAAACAGAGGTTAAAATAATAAAATAACTCCATTCAGATCCTGATTTAATGAAGGTAAAGACTGTTGTTTTTACCTACCAGTGCTTCTTTTTATGTAGGTAAAGACTGTTGTTTTTACCTACCAGTGCTTCTTTTTATGTAGGTAAAGACTGTTGTTTTTACCTACCAGTGCTTCTTTTTATGTAGGTAAAGACTGTTGTTTTTACCTTCCAGCCTTTCTATTGTATCGGAAAAATCAATTTGTATCTTTTCTCCAAATATTTTTTTCTAATCATGCCAACAACATCCATTAATACCAGGTTAACAAAGAAAATGCTGGTTTATTAAAGAAATTTCATAACTTTATTTTTTAATAAAAATGTGGTATTAGCTTTAGTTTATGTCTTTACGTTTTAAGACGGGCTTCGCATTTAAAAACAACTACAAATTCCTATACTTTTTATAGTAAATCGCATGACTGAAAAAATATGCTCTATAAACTGCTCTCTTAATACCTCTTGCGAAAACCGGGAACCGCACTGCCATATAAATACAGGACTGTCAATAAAGGCAATGAAATTTCTTTTGATTTTTCTGTTATCATTTAGTTCATTATTAGTTAATGGCGCGGTTGGATTTAAAGCTACCGATACCGCAGGCTGCGCGCCGCTTGTGGCCCGTTTTACCAATACTACGACGGGAGCTACCAGCTATTCCTGGAATTTAGGGAATGGCGTCACTCCAACATCAACTGATGCATCCACTACCTATCTGGCCGCCGGTACATACACCGTAACCTTAACCGCATATAATGGTAGTGTGCTTTTGGGCACGAGTAGTATGATTGTCAGGATTTACGGGAAACCAAGCGTAAATTTTTCGGTCAGCGACAGTACCGCGTGCAAGAACACCTCTGTTACTTTTACCAGTACCAGCACCCCAAATGCGTGGGGAGGAATAAGTTATATCTGGAATTTCGGAGATGGCAGTTCAAGTACGGCCACTTCCCCTGTTTATGCCTATCCCGCTCCGGGCAATTATAATGTTACCTTATTCGCTACCAACGTCAAGGGTTGCAGCAATTCATTCACGAGGAGCGGCTATATGACTGTATTTCCATCCCCGGCGGCAAATTACAACGCAGTTACCACTACTTTATGCAGCGCGCCCGGCACTGCTTCGTTTATAAACACCACCACGGGTAAAGCGCCGATGACCTATACCTGGCTTTTTGGCGATGGGGACGTTTCAACAGCTTCCAGCCCGGCCCATACTTATACCGCCCCTGCACAGTATGATGTAAAGCTGATAGTGAATGATGGCAATGGCTGTTATGACAGCTTAATGCAGCTTAATTATATCACAATCGGAAATTTAAAGGCGGGATTTGCCGCCGTAACAAATTCCTGTTTATTTACCCCCAATACATTCATCAATACCAGCACTCCTCATATTTCCAGCCAGTGGGATTTCGGAGACGGAGGCATGTCTTTTTCTGATACCCCGGTATATTCATATGCTTATACGGGTACTTATAAAGTGAAGCTGGTAATTTATGATGGCAGTTGTTATGATTCGGTTACACATACTATTACAATTACCAAACCAACCGGTAGTTTCACTATTTCCCCAATTTGCGGGCCTCCTTATTCTGTGCAAACATTTACCGGGACCGTACCTTCAGGCTGTACTATAGCCTGGGATTTTGGAGATAAATCCACCGGAACGGGAGCTACTGTTACGCATACTTATCACCCACCTGCTTTAGGTACGCTCCCCCCACCTAACCCTGATCCGGTTTATACGGTATCAATGATCATAACGAGTAGTCTTGGTTGCAATGACACTGTTAAAATGATTGATACGGTCAAAAACATGATCCTCAATCTGGCAAGCACCCTCAATACGGCCGGATGTATTCCGCTTAAACCCGTTTTTGTGGCTATAGCGCAGTATAACATAATAAATCCATCGCCGCCATGTTACAAATGTGATCTTCTTACTTTGCCTTATCCAAAAAGTATCATTTCTTATTTGTGGGATTTCGGGGATGGATCGCCCAAGTCAACAAGCCCGTCCCCGGCTCACTACTATACCATCCCCGGCATTTATTATGCCAAATGTCATGTAGTTACTGCAGATGGCTGCAGTGCTGACCAGACAACTGAAATTGACGTTGGTACGCCTCAAAGCGCATCGTTTACTATGTCCAAAACCCATGTTTGCGCGGGGCAACCAATAACCTATACCAGTACCTCTACTTCTGTAGCCCTGATAGATCATTATTCATGGACTTTCGGCGATGGCAAATCTTACGAAAGTGATGTAACCGCGATAACCACTGTTCACAAATCTGAAATGCCAGGGATACATACCAGTTCGTTAACGGTAATATATAATGGCTGTAAATCCATTGATGTTGGTATGGTTGATACGATTGATGCGCCCAACGCAACTATCAGTAACCAGTACACCTGCATACCCGATAATGGTATGACCTATACCGATGGTTCTATAGGAGATGATACCCATCTGTGGCAACTTGGAGACGGCGATACTTCTACTGCCAAAAGCCTTGTTCACTATTATGCTTCCTTATCCTCTTACCCGGTTTCGCTGACTACTTATAATAAGACGACAGGATGCAGGGATACCAGTAATATTCTTATCGAATTACAGCGGCTGGCACCAACAATAACACCTTATCATTCCAATATCTGCCATGATCTTATTGATACCATTACTACTTATATAAAAACAACTGACAGTACAAATCCGGTAAAAGCAGTATGGTATAATAATGGCGTAATTACAGATACGCACATGCCGGTACCCATTGCTATGCCTCCTCCTGCCCCTGCTCCATTTGCTGATACCATTTATCATGCCTTGCGCAATAAGGGCAATAATAATATAACCCTTATTCTCACTGATAACCATGGATGCTTAGACACCGCAGCAAAAAATATTGTAGTGGTAAAACCAACAGACAGTTTCAGCTTTACGCCTGCAACAACCTGTCCATCAACAGCTGTTAATTTTACTGATTATTCAACCGATGTAACCGGGTTTTCAGTAACCAAATACCATTGGTCGTTTGGCGATGGAACTGTTTCCGCCTCAGGCCCTGCGGTTTCCCATACTTACACTGCCGCGGGGACCTATACTGTTAAAACAATGGTTACCGACAATCTCGGCTGCACAGATACACTTACGGGCCCCATACATCCTTTAGTCCATAAGCCCGCCGCCGGATTTATTGCCAGCAGCACTTATACCTGTAAGGGCGCTACTATCAGTTTCAATAATACATCAACCGGTGGCGTCAGTTGGTTATGGGTGTTTGGAGATGGCGGGACCAGTACCCTTGCTTTACCAACACACACCTTTACTGCTGTAGGTAAATACACCGTTCAGCTTATTGCATTTGATACCTATGGGTGTACAGATACTTTGACAAAAAAAAATCTTATCAGCATTAACCCACTCCCGAAAGCTTCGTTTTATATGGACGATTCTTTTGCAGTTTGCGCCCCGCTTAATGTTAATTTTATTAACACCAGCACCGGCTCCTCCTTCTGCACCTGGTCATTTGGAGATGGCGCCACTTCTGTATCCGTCTATCCAAGCGATATTTATACCGCCCCCGGAGTTTATAAGATAATACTAAAGGTCTCCAACTCTTATGGTTGCATAGATACCGCTATAGGCCATGCCGTTGTTTTTGGTTATGCAGGCGCATTTTCTTATACCCCTTCATCCGCATGTGCATCATTGCCTGTACATTTCAGCTCCAAAGTATCAGGCGTTACCAGCATTGTATGGGATTTCAATGACGGGCTTATTACCCTGCCATCCCTGTCAGATACTATATCGCATAGCTACAGGCCGGGCGCTTATATTCCAAAACTGATATTAACGGATGTTTTAGGCTGCACAAATATCAGCGAGGGTATTGATACTATAAAAGTGGATACTGTAATCGCGAAGTTTGGATCAATACCTAACCCGGTTTGTCAAAACAGCAGCGTTACATTTCATGACTCATCTTCCTGCAAATATTCATCTCCGGAGGCCTGGTTATGGACATTTGGTCCCGGAGCTACCAGCACGGCAAGAACCCCGATTTACTCCTACACTGTATCGGGCACAATCCCGGTAACCTTATTAGTAACTGACACCTTTGGATGCACCGGCTCCATTACCGGCAATATTACGGTAAACCCTGTTCCCGCAGCGATTGCAGGGCCCGTGAATATATGCCTGGGCCTGGCAACAACATTAAGTGACGATACCACAGGTGGTAAATGGAGCAGTGGCAATACTGCTGTTGCCACCATTGGCCCCGGTACAGGGCTTGTAACAAGCCACGCAACAGGTACGTCAACTATAACCTATACTTTAGTTACCGGTTGCAAAACAACAGTGACCGCAACCGTTAATCCATTACCATCTCCAATAGCAGGCGTTAAAAAAATGTGCATAGGGGATACTATAAGATTAAGTGATCTTACTCCCGGAGGCACATGGAGCAGCAGTGAAACAACAATAGCCGCCATTGGCCCGGGCCCGGGCGTTGTTACAGCAGTAACTGCCGGCACTGCAACAATAACTTACCAGTTACCAACCGGATGCCTTGCCGCTGTTATAATAAAAATTGATTCCACGCCGGTTGTTATATCCGGCCCTTTAATGGTCTGTACAGGGGATACCATAACATTGAGCGATGCACCAGGCGGAGGCGCCTGGTCAGCCAGTAATACTTCAGTAACTGTAGGTTTAATATCCGGTACTGTTACCGGGAAGGCTGCGGGCACATCAACAATAACCTATACTTTGCCAACAGGGTGCAAAACTACAACAACTGTAAAAACCAATCCATCACCATCCGGAATAACCGGGAAAACAGATGTTTGCGCAGGTTTAACAACCGTATTATCTGATACCACCACAGGCGGGACCTGGAGCAGCAACAATACTGCATCAGCAACAGTAAGCACAGGTATGGTAAGTGGGATTGCGGCAGGCACAACAACCATAACTTTTGCACTTGCTACCGGGTGCTTGGCCGTAAAATCAATAACCGTTAACCCGCTGCCATCCCCGATAAAGGGTATTACTAATGTTTGTGTGTCGCAAACGGATACTTTCACAGATGCCACTGCCGGCGGTAAATGGAGCAGCCCGTACCCATCAGTCGTTATTGATACAGTTGGCATTGTTACCGGGATATCATCAGGTACTGCGACAATTACTTATACACTAAGCACCGGGTGTATAGCTACAAAACCCATAACTGTTAATCCTGTTCCATCAGTGATAACGGGAACCGGAAATATATGTATAGGCCTCACAACGACATTACATGATGATACAACAGGCGGCAACTGGTATAGTCCTGATTTGTCAATTTCTATAGGCGCCGGTACAGGTATTGCCACTGGTATAGCTATAGGTACTGCAACAGTATCCTATACGCTGTTCACCGGCTGTTATGCTACCACTACCGTCACCGTGAATCCATTACCACCGTCAATTAAAGGCATTACAAAAGTATGTGCAGGAGATACCACTCCCTTAAGCGATTCCGTTAGCGGAGGCAACTGGAGCAGCAGCTCATTATCTATCGCTTCTGTTGATGGCTCCGGACTGGTAAAGGGTGTATCCGCAGGCACAGCCACTATTACCTATACATCCGGTGTTGGTTGTATCGCGATGACTACGGTAACAGTGAATGCCCTGATTGCCCCTATTACCGGTAAAAATGCCCTCTGTAAGGGCGCAACAACAACGCTTTTTGACCCTACTACAGGCGGCACATGGAGCAGCAGCGACAGTACCATTGCAAGTATTGACGCAACGGGCAATGTGACCGGGCTGGCAACAGGCAGCGCAGTAATAACCTATATCGCTGTAAACACCTGCAGGATCGCCACTTCAAATATGGTTGTTAATCCATTGCCCGACGCAGGAGCAATAACCGGTAAGACAAAACTCTGTTCAGGCGCATCGGAAATATTAAAAGACTCCGTAAAAGGCGGAATATGGACAAGCGGCAATAACAGCATAGCAACTGTTAATGCATCAGGGGCTGTAACAGGCATTTCTGCAGGAATTACCAACATCACTTTTTCTTATACCAATAGCTGTGGCACAGCTAAGACGTCCATAACGCTTACTATTAACCCGACCCCTGCCATCGCGCATATTATTACACATCCCGATTCTTCTTTATGCGCCAGGACACTGTACCAGAATTTTGGCGCAGATGCCCCGGAACCAGCAGGCGCATATTATGCATGGAGCGCTGATAACGCATCCATATATGCCACCTCTTCCACGAGGCAATATTGCCTTGCAAGCTTTAATTCACCGGGAATTGCAACTATCAGATTATCAACAGCACTGTCCACCACTGATTGTGCCAGCTATGACAGCCTAATATTCAATATAAGCTCCGGCTATTCCCCTGACCCGGTTGTTGTCTATTATGCCCCGGAGTTTGTATGCAAAGACAATACCTCTGAAAGTTACCAGTGGGGATACGATGATGTAACCACACTGGATTCTGCTCTTTTACCAGGTTTTGTAAATCAGAATTACTATAATCCCAACCCGGATTTTCTGAAAAAGTACTATTGGGTGCTGACTTACCATAACGGTTGCCTGCAAAAGTCTTATTACAATGCGCCAACAGGAATAAACATTACTTCCACTGAAAATAATGCGGACATAATTATATTTCCCAATCCTGCCGGTCTGGAAATACATATGGAATTGAAAGGTATTAACAAGCAAGGCAAAACAGATGTTAAACTGTTTGACATATTGGGAAAAGAAAGAAAAGTATGTATTATTGATGATGGAACCGGAAGTATGATATTATCCGGATTACCACAGGGGGTTTATATGTTGCGTTTCAGCAGAAACGGGATTAATTTCGGTTCAAAAATATTTGTAAAGAATTAAAGGATAATTATGCGACGTTTTTTGTGGATGTTATTAATTTTTGGAGTAACCAGTTATGCACTCTCCGGGCAGGTGATGGGAGACCATGCACTGCACTTCTTTTTTGACGCTGATATTAAATTCGGAACTATTACCCCAAATTGTACCTCCATCCCGCTCGCATCTAATTATCCGGCCCTTGTCAATCCTTATGAAGGGAAATTAAAATTCACGAATGCTACTTCATTCGGTTATAATGCGCAATTTGGGTATTATTTTGGCAATAACAGTCATTTCGGAATCAGTGCCGGACTTTTGTACCTGACGCAGCAGGGCAATGTAAGCATGGACACATTCCATATAGAATATAAAGCTACAGACTACAAAGGAAACACCTTCAGGCAGGTAATCAGTTCAGACAAAGGTATCCACGAGTCTTACTCAGCTCTTAATGTTAATATTCCCCTTTTATTGAGATACCGGCAGGCGTTTTCAGACAAAATATCATGGACTCTTGATGCCGGTGTGCTCTGCAATATCCAGATGCAGAATAATTACAACTCCAATTCGCGGTTTGATTATGAGGCTATTTACCAGCTCCAGGGAACAGGGACCAACCTTACCTATGTTTATGATAACGGATCACATCCCGGCGCCCAGGACTGGCTGATCACAAAGGCTGAATTCACGAAAGACAATCCAAAGGGCAACATCCAGGATTATTTCAATAGTTTAAAAACAGTAGGATTTAACGTCGGTTTAAACCAGGATATCGCAAAAAAATCAGGCCAGGTTATGTACCAGATGACATCTTTAGGCATTATGCTGCAAACCGGGATCAATATAAAATTAAACGGAAGGACCGAACTAAAAGTGGGGGCATATTATTTATCGCAATCCTTTTCAAACCCCGCAAATACCAAAAGATTACTTTTGACAAATAACTTAGGAGATTACAATTCATTATTAAATTACATTAAAAATATCCAAAGTGATAACGCAGGATTCACCCTGGGGATTAACTTTCTTTTCTATTCCTATAAAGACAGGACTTATAGCGAATCCTATGAGGAAACCAGGAAGTAAAATTGCTACAAGTGCAGATGCACTGACCGCATTTTTGCCCCAAAGAAAGCGGTAGCATGATTATCAAAATCAGAGGTATCGTCTGTAGTATAAAAACTCATATTACCGTGTTTTGTCAATACGCTTTCTATTTCTGTATGCCGTTGCAGATATCCTGCAAGGCTGTTGGCGACAATATCACCCTGAGACACAACATTAATCCCGGCAGGCAGGTATTTTTTTATTTTACCCAGCAGCAAAGGATAATGGGTGCAGGCCAGAAGTATAGTATCAATATCCGGGGCCTGAGCCAGCAATTCATTTAAGTATTTCTGAACGAAATAATCGGCGCCGTCAGAGTTATATTCTCCATACTCCACCAGCGGCACCCACATGGGGCAGGCGAGCTGGTGAACTTTTACTTCCGGGAAAAATTTATTGATCTCTATTTCATATGAACCGGAGTTAATAGTGCCTTTGGTACCTAATACTCCCACCGACCTGGTATGCGTAAAAGTCCCTATTATCTCGGCGGTGGGCCTTATGACGCCCAGAACCCGTTTATCAGGGGCGATACGTGGCAGGTCTATCTGCTGTATCGTGCGCAGCGCCTTGGCCGAAGCTGTATTGCAGGCAAGCACCACCAGCGGGCAGCCCATTTTAAAGAACCACTCCACACATTCCAGCGTATATTGATGAACGGTCTCAAACGACCGGTTTCCATACGGTGCACGCCCGTTATCACCAAGGTATATATAATCATAACCGGGCAGCAATGCGGCAATTGATTTAAAAACCGTAAGGCCGCCATAGCCTGAATCAAAAATACCAATCGGGTGGGATGATTCCATGACCTAAAGTTAGTGAAGTTGACATAAAAAAAGAGCGCCATTTAAGACGCTCTTTTTACTCATTAATAAAATGAATTATTTTGAAACTACGATTTGATTTTCAATCTGCCCGTTTGCTCCGTTTATTTTGACAATGTAATTGCCGGAAGCGAGGTTATTTACTGAAAGCGCTGTATGGTATTCAGTTGAGGCTGGTATATCCATTAACGGAGTTACGATTCTTCCTGCCATATCATATATAGCAATAGTGGAAGACTGGGCTTCATTCCATTTCAGGTCTATATGCAACATGTTTTGTGCAGGTACCGGAAACATATTTGCAGATCCATTATTGCTGACAATATTCTTTACTCCATTTATTACTGAATAAGTAGAATAATAATAATTAGTCATTGGGTCGCCATTGGCATATTCAAAAATGCCAACCACATTCCATGACTGGCCGATGGACGATGTCATTTGATTATAGCTGTTATAGCCGTAAGTATATTGAATAGAATTCACCCATGAACCGCTACCTGCAGAATTCCACCATTGGTCAATCTCCAAAACCGGCATGTGACTGGCAGTAAAGCTGCTGTAAATGCTATAGGTAACATTTACCCATGCAGAAGTAGGAACATCCCACACCTGGTATAACTGAGTAATTTTATTGAATGAAACGTCATAAGCATTAGTGGTCATATTGCTGTTTACCCAACCAGAACTCCAGGTACTGAAAGTAGTCGTCAGCACCTGATTAGCACTTGTATAGGTATAAACATATTCACCGGTATAAGTAGGAGTGCCGCTAAACAAATCCTGATCTGTTTCATTGAGCAATTTATGAGTTACCGGATCATAAGAATAAGTTTTCTGACTGTAAGGGTCAAAAGTACTGGTAAGTGAATTCCAGGTTTGGTATAAGTCTAATATCAGATTATTGGAACCATCATAAGTATATACATCTCCCCATACCGGCACCCATGATGAACCACCCCATGATTGCCATATCTTAGTGAGCATCATGTTTGCACTGTTATAAGTATAAAGAATTCTGTTAACAGGTACCCATGCGGAAGTTGATGAAGACCAATTTTGAATGGTTGTCATGGTAATATTATTATTCGCATCAAATGTTTGCGTATAATATAATGAATCATGATAATTTGACGAAGTATCCTGGTACTTCCAGGTTGTAAAATTATCATACTTCAAGGTGTGAGTAAGGTCTCCACCCCTCAAAACAGAACTATAATTATAGCTTGCGGAATCCTTAGGTGTAAACATTACACCATTATGGCTCCAGTGAGCTTGAGCAGTAAGTCTTGAATTAGTTTGTGCCTGTATGTTCTGGCAAAGAATTACAGGTAATGCAAGTGTGAAGAGTAGCTTCATTCTTTTCATAAAAGGCATTTTATTTTGAAATTGTTAACGGTACCAATAGAAAATCCATACAATGATAGTAATATTTTTTTGTAAAGTACAAATTTTTGAAAAAAATTAGTTCATTATAATTAATTATTAACCCTGATGTTTATTTAAAAATAAACCTGTTCTGAATGATGAAATTTATTGTTTGGAAAAGATATGAAAAACGATTTTGGGCTGCGTTTCTGTAGAAGGAAGATAAATTTTAAAAATATTTATCAGCAATTGATTAAATCAATACATATCATGTTTATTATTAATTTTTATATTTACAATAAATCCGTAAATTTGCCTTATGAATATCCAATTAGAGAAAATTGAACTTATCAAACGTCTTGCGGATGTAAATAATGAAGCTATTATTAATAAGCTCAAGACTATCCTTATGCCTGAAAAAAAAATGGATGAAACCGAACGATTAATGTCAAATCCCGAACTTGTCAAAAAAATCAGGGAAGCACGGGAGGAAATAAAAGAGGGTAAAGGAGTAAAATATAACAGCATAATCGGGAAATTAAAGTCAGATAATCCTTCCGCATACTGATTATGACTTAAGTTAAATAAGAAGGAAAACTGATAAGCACCGCCCGGTGTTTGCCATTGAAAAAAAACAGACTTCCTGCAGCCGCTGCAGATGCGCCATGTTTTAATGCAATTGTCAAATCTTCTGTACACCCTGCTCCTCCGCAGGCAATGACAGGTATATTTACATTTGAGGATACCTGTTCTATCAAATCTGTATCATAGCCTTCCCGCGTCCCGTCCCGGTCAATTGAATTGAGCAGTATTTCCCCGCAGCCGTTTTGCGCAGCCTGATTAGCATATTCCTTTGGTCCAATCCCTGTGTTATGGCTCCCGTTTTTAGTAAAAACCCTGTACAAACCCGGCGAAGTTTGTTTAACATCCATTGATACCATTACACTTTGACTGCCATATATCTTTGCCACTTCTGAAATAATACACGGGTTGAAAAACGCTGATGAATTCAATGAAATTTTTTCAACTCCACAATCAAATACTTTTTTTGCATTATCAGTTGTACTGATACCTCCACCATAAATTAATGGTATGGAACATTCCCCGGCAATTGCAGAGATAAGATTATAATCCGGCTCCCTGTTATGTAATGTTGCAGCAATATCCAGAACTAATAATTCGGGTATATTTTTATCATTGAGAATGCGCACTGTATTGATAGGGTCACCTATATGAACAGGCCCTTTAAAACGAACAGTTTTTACCAACTGTTTGTTTTTTAACAGCAAAACGGGAATGATTCTGTTTACCGCCATTTAAAAATATTCCACAAAATTTTTAAGCAATATCGCTCCGTATTTACCACTCTTTTCAGGATGAAACTGCACACCCGTAATATTATTTTTTTCAATCGCAGAAATAAAAGCCGGGCCATATTCTGTTGTGCATAAAACCTCTTCCTGATTATTGCATACTACTTGGTAGGAATGTGCAAAATAGAATTTACATCCATCATCAATATCATTAAACAACTTACTGCTTTTATGGATCCTTATATAATTCCACCCGATATGCGGAATTTTAATTTTATGGCCTTCATTATTAAACCTCGTGGTAGTTGCATCTAACCACCCAAAACCCTGCTGATTACCTTCTTCGCTCGACCTGGTCATTAGCTGCATACCGAGGCAGATACCAAGAAAAGGTGTTTGTCCCTCCCTGACTTTTTTCTCAAGCATTTCAGTAATGCCATTAACTTCCAGTTTTTTTACAGCTTCATCAAAAGCGCCGATTCCGGGCAGAATTAATTTATCCGCTTGCTCCAGGGCTTTTGGGTCAGAAGAGATAAATGAAGAAATGCCAGCTTTTTTAAGTGTGGACATTACAGATACCGGGTTGCCCGCGCAATAATCAATAATACCAATCCGCATTAGTAACGATGAGATATTTTTAGATCCTTAGTCAAACTAAAAGTATTTCTGATAGCATTGTAAGCCTGCTTTATTATCAAATCCGTTTTATAATCTTCATGCTTTGCATTGGATAGAAGCATATATTGGTCCATTTCATGATCAGTAATGCCGAATTTTTTCTGTACAAATTCTTTATCTGAATGGAATAAATGCGGGTCATACACTGGCATGAGTAATTCGTTTAGCGCCTCCTCTCTGGTAATCTGGCCGGAGCATATCAGGGTTGACAAATGAGCGCGTCTCTTATCTATTCCAAACCGGGCCGGCAAAATATAGCATTGATAAAATCTTGTCCATATAGATTCTCCATGCTTTACAGGATGCTGTTTCCAGTCAAATTGCTCTGCCAGGATTTTTGAAGCGGTTGATTTTACATAATCCGCATAGTTTAGTAAATGCACATTTTCTATTCGCTTTACATTGTAGTAATAGAATTTATTGATAAGGTTGATGACAGGGAAGGATTCAAGACGTTTGATCTTACCAAATCTCCGGTGAATATCCATTAAATTGACTGCATCGCCTTTGTTGTAAACCCAGCTGCGGGGCATAATGCCTTCTGTTACGAAATTGTGCCCGGTGAGTATGTATTTTACTTTAAATTTTGCAGCGGTTTTATAGAGCGATGCCATAAAAGAATGGTCTGTAGGGATTTCCAGGTCCACAACGCCGGCTTTAAGATAGGCAAGTTGCACATCCCTGAATTCTTCCCAGTTAACAACGTAAGTATATAAGTCAACTTTAAGTTGATTAACCAGTTTTTCTATATTGTTTACAGCGTTTTCTGTGTTCCATCCGCAATCATAATGTACAGCCAGCGGATTAAGCCCTGATTGTTTTGCAAGATATAACAGCCAGGAACTGTCTAAACCGCCGCTGATACCAATAATGCAGTCATATTCAGATTGCTTCCTGCTTTTTTTTATCCGCGAAATAAATGAGTCGTAAACTTTGCTTTCTTTCTCCCTGATAAATTCCTTTTCCTTTTTTCTGTATTCATTACAGTAATTGCAAACCCCCTTATCATCAAAGGTTATGAAACTATCGCTGACGTCTAAAACGCAATGAGTGCAACAGGTATAATTCATGAAAGACAGATTGTATAAAATAACGGATTATCTGATTTCTTATTGCCTGCGAGCCTGATAAAAAGATAAAATAGTCCTTATTGTTTTCAGATAATGACTTATCTGTTGAAGTTGGTTTTTATCAAAAATGAAAAACGGTTAAAGATCACTAACTTTAGGATTGTTTAATTTAATGATAGTATGGCCTTAAGGAACATTGCCTGCAATATCATACTTACAGCATTTTTGTTTCTAGTTAGTTGTGGCCCTTCCGTCACTTTTAATGCGCCGCAGCCTGCAGATGCAAAAATACTATTAAGATTTCCAGGCGGAATACAAGGGAATTATTTAAGCTCCGATGGTGTATCCATCTTAAGCATTTCTGAAAATGCGATCATTAAAACAGAAGACATGGATGTGAGCATTCCCAAAGACAGCATTGCAGGAAACGGTTATTCATTAAAAGACGATACACTGATAAATAATAATACATTGGAAAAGGAAAAAGTACATATTTCCGGCGATACTGTTTTTCAGCATATACATTGGGTGGATACATTATTTCAAATATCCGACAGGGATATTCTGAAAAAATTCAAGGGGTTTTATTTCTTAAATACCCGATATGATACAAATGTATGGGTTATCAGAAAATTATGGCTGAAAAATGGCATCTTAATCATTTCAGAAATATCTGGTGAAGATGATATAAAAAATCTCAAAGAAATTACAGAAACTAACGTTGATACTTCATTTTATAATTTTCAAATAAATAAAAAACAATTTAAAGAATTCCTTAAACGTGAGGGTTTTGAAAAAACAGATAGCTTTAGAAAAATGCGTAAGTAAATAAAAATTTTCTACAATGCCTGGCTAACTTTGGCTGATAAAAATAAATCAATCTTATTTTGCGTTTGAATAAATTAGGCTTTATGAAAAACATGTACCTGAAAGGACTGCTGTTGCTTATTTTACTAACAGGTAACTCCCATCTGTTCGCACAGTCAAATAAAATACCCTGGGGGCACGGAACGAAACTAACGTGGGAGGATTTTCAGGCGGCCCCTGATACAAGAAAAGATGCTTTTGCCTATACGGAATATACGCTGGATAATTCTTTCGGCCTGGATGGTTCCGGTAAGATCTTAGTGAAAGTAAATTGCAGTTTTGCAAAAAATAAGTCGTGGAAAAAAACAGATAAAAAACTCACCCCGGAATTACTAAAACACGAACAGGGACATTTTGATATAGGTGAAATCTATGCAAGGAAATTGCGCCAGACTTTTGCCAATTATTCTTTAACCCACATATATAGCCCCAACACAAAAATGGAGATTGAAATTATTGTGCAGAAAGCAATGGACGAAGCACATGCATTTGAGGCACAATATGACAAGGAAACAAACCGTGGTATTGTTGCTGCCAAACAGGAGGAATGGTGGCTGAAAATAGCTACTATGCTGAAAGACTTTAATCAATTTGAGGAACGATTGTAGCCGGTATCTGGCAAGTGAACGTTGTTATTCCGTTTTTTCTAAAGTTATTTGGTTTTGCAAATTTTTTTCAAAAAATGGTTGTACATTTGCATAGCCTGTTTTGCATGAAGGTCGGCTTCAAGCCGTTGAAGGGTATCCTTCTTAGTGCAATCACGGGCTTTTTTTATTTTAGAAAGTTCTCTTTTGTCAACTTCTTTTCTTTCGTATATAAGTTGCTGTTTCCCTGGGAATTTTCAATATCATAAAGGTCTAAAATAAAAGCTACTTTATCGCTGATAAAGTCATAATACCTTGTTTCACCCCTTTCAAATACACGTTGTATTGCCCAACAGAAATAATCAGAGATGTTTAATAATGGTTCAGTAGTGGGATACTGAACATTAAAAACTATTTTGCAGCAATTAGATTTATCCGGATTTTGCGCTGCTGAAATTTCAATCGCTTTTGACAATCCTTTTTCCAGATTATGATGAGTTGTGCATTTGCTTCTGTGCGAAATATTTAATACTAAATCACTATCATTATTTAATTTATTTTTTAATAAGTGGGATAATAAATCTGCATAAAATTCCGCCTCTTTCCCATTGTGTTTCTTTTCGTAAAGTGAATAAATTTTTCTGCCAACAATTGCCTCAAAACAAAAATCAATTGTATTGATGAATTCAAAAACCATTTTACGCACTTCCGGCAAATCATCTTTTGCATGTGCAAAATAGCCTGTGGTATTTTTCTTTTTAATAATACTTAACACACCATTGTAATATGGGTCATCAGCTATTTTGTGCTGCAATGCGATTACTTTTCTTCTTACTTCATTTAAAGGTTCATTTATTCTTAACATGCCCAAAATGAAACATTTTGAAACACCAGCGCAACCCAATAAAGGAATCTTACCATTCCCATAGAAAGTAGTATCGCCTGCCTCATCTAAAAAGTAGTGATAAGAATACGGTGGTTGTTTTGTATAATTTTCTTGCACAATTTAATGTTTTCGTTGTTAATATCTTCCTTATTACATACCAATTACGGCTTCAAAAATAGTATGTAATTACTTATGATGTCAAAAATAAGTAAACAATAATTTGGCATTCAGACATCCAGTGCATTTGAACACAATTTGACAAAAAGATATTGATTCCGATTGGTAAACTTTCTTTTTTCAACATAATTATTTCGTACATTTACAACAATAAAATATCTGTATATGGTTTTCCGGATCCTGAAAATTTCTCTGGCAGTATTGTGTATCGGAGTTCTTGTTTCTTATGATGTGCCCAAGAACTGGATAGTGGCAGGCAGCAAACCTTGATTATTACGAAATGGGAATAGTTTATGGGTCGGGGTATAATGGTAAAAACGCCGCGACTATACGCTCCATAAAAAGAGAAATAAAAGGCTTCGGTACTTTAATGCAGAATTTTTCCCCGGACAAGTACAAAGGGAAAAGGCTGCGGCTGACCGGCTACGTAAAAACGAAGGATGTGGAAGATGGATGGGCGGGACTTGGGTTAAGGGTTGACGGCGATAAAGAAGCGCTGCCTGATGGTAAACAATCACGAAAAATGCTGGCATTCGACAATATGCAAAACAGGCCTCTTAAAGGCACCATGGACTGTACAAAATGCGAGATAGTCATAGATGTGCCTGACAGCGCTACCAATATAGCATATAGCGTCCTGCTCCGCAGGGCGGACAAATCTGGTTCCACCGGCTGAAATTTGATATTGTTGATGCTACCGTACACACAACCAGTTATAAACTGGAAGAGCCGACTAATCTGGATTTTGAGAAATAAAATGGAGGGTTACTGCTTGACAAACTTCCTGACTTCTGTGCCATATAATTTAATGAAGTACACACCTGTAGGTAAGTCAGCTACAGTCACATGTACCTGTTCAGAGTTGTACTCATGGCTATATATTGTTTGCCCTAAGAGGTTGCTTATGATTATTCTGGTGATTTTATTTGCTGACAGAATGGTTAGTTCTTTTGTGGCATTGTTCTATATCTGTAAGCGGTTTGTTGCCTGAACAGGTATGCACCTGTGGGTCAGCGTCCGGCTCATATCCCCAGGTCATCGGAGGGAAGAAGTTCTCTCCATATCATACGTTCTGTTTAATAAATATTTTCATTGTTGCGGATCGTCCGGTGAGGTTGTTCTGAAGAGTCACCATTGTCTGTATGCTGAGACTTGCAGCACATTTGGCAAATCCAAAGTTTAGCAGTTTGCCGCGCATTTTCATTACAATAAAATAATTAGATGATGGTTAGATGGGCTTTTCTGCCAACGATGTAAGAATCTGCTCAAAGCATTTTGTGAGTTCGGAATAGTTGCCTTTTTCGAGGAAATTGTTTGCTCCGTATTGGTAATACGTATTTACATTCTCATCGCCAAGAGAGGTTGAATATATTATTACAGGAATCCGCTTTAGTTTTTCATTGCATTTTATTTCTGTAAGACATTCTAAACCGTTTTTCCGGGGCATGTTGATATCAAGAAAAAGAACATCAGGAAGGTGCTCTGAATTTTTAGAAAGATAATCCATGAGCCGGGCACCGTCAGGAACCGTTTTAAGATTTATTGAAAATGGCAGTATTTTAAGTTCTTTCTCAAAGCAGTATCGTTCATCTGCATCATCATCTGCAAGCACTATATTAAGAGGCGTATTTTGTTGTATGTGTAGCATTGATAATTAATTAGCAGGATGGTAAAATTATTCCTATATGCAAGTTTTTCAAATGACACCAGTCATAGCTATGACTGTTCTTAATTAGTGGTCCCGCAAAGCCCTCAAAAAATCGATGCAGGTTATCCAAACCTCCCCTATCACCGCCTTGCGCGGGTGTTTTGAAAGGAGGTACACGTCTGTAAAATCCAGCCAGTCTGCGACTGGAATTCAAAGACAAACAGTTGAAAGAATGAAAAAAGCCCTATAGAAATAAACCTATTGTGCTTTCAAGTCGGGGAACCAGGCAATGTTCGGATTTTTTTCTTAGTCATTTGATGAAATTGCAGAAAATAAGTAATGTTTAAACTCACCACCTTAGGAACGTCAATGTTCCTTAGAGACTTGCTATTAATTAGTAGTTGATAAAACCCCGTTTATGAGGGGTAAAATTTAGTTATTTCTTACGCTCTATTTCATTTAGCTTATTATTGAAAAAGCTATTTGCAGATATAATTACGCCATTTTGCATTTTAATTTTATATGCTTCTCCCGAAAATGAAGATGATGTTGCAATTTTATCAATAAAATCGTGAGCTGTTTTAATCGTACCGCCGGCCCTGCGTAATTTAAATCGTAAATGTTCGGCAGCAGCCTTTCCATCATACCACGACCCATTTCTGTAGAAATCAGCACCTTCCATATTCTGAACCGATTTTATCAGTATTTCAATTTTGTCTTTTTCCGATAAAGTGTTGGAATTTTGAACAATGGGTTGAGTAACCTGGGATGGAGAACGGACCGGATTATTTTGTGCATTACTATTTAAAAATAGAATACACAAAAAAAACACGGTAGCAGATAAAAAATTTATTGACATGTAATTTTACAAACTGATTTCAAAAATAAAATAATAATTGAACTTTATCTTCCTTTTCCCACTGGTCTTGCTAAAAGCAAGCATCCGCTTGCGACAAACAACGAGAAAGTCAGGCAATTCCCTAGAGCTATCAATAATAGCTTTCCCAAAATATAAAATGCTGATTATTATGTTTTTGTTAGTTTTGTAAAAAAATAACTCTTATGTATCAGCAAATGAAGTGGTTAGGGAAATGGGGCCGTAATCATATGTATCAGGCGCAGTTGATAATTGTTCTTTGTTATGCGCTATTGTTTGCATTGTATCACTTTTACGGGCAGGTTTTGCAAGGCGGGGATATAAAGATACCCAAAGCATTGGTTTATGTTTGTCTTACTGTAGCTGCGGTAGTTTATACCGTCCACGAACTGGTACACAGGCATGTGTTTATTGGAAACAGGTTTGTTTTCCTCAAGCTTTCCTGCATGGTAATCCTTTCTTTTTCATTTTTTGGCTTATTGGTAGTATCCACCCAGCCGGCCGGCACATTTCCGTTATATCAAGTCAAATCGTATGCAGCATATCCTGTCCCAAAAAAGTCTGGTATGGCGAATGCTTCGGGAATACTTAGTCATGAGGTGAAGCAAACAAACAAACCGTCAATTGGCGGACAGATTGCGCTAATTGCATTAGTGATTTTACTGTCTGCTTTGCTGGAGTTGGTGATTGCGGCATTATCTTGCTCGATAGCCTGCTCTGGCAATAGTTTTTTGGCTGTCGCAGTTTTAGTATTTGGAACTTCAGGTGTGGCTGTTCTTGCTGTTTACCTTATACGAAATATTTTGGGTAGGCCAAAACACCGAAATAGATGGCAGAACTAGCGTACCAATCGCAATAACAAATTGTGTATCATCGTTGTTGCACTGAAATGACAATTGAAACTTCCATTACTGAAGTAAACTTTCAATCAGCAATTTTTACACCTTTGTCGTTGTAAATGGATTTTATGCATGTATCCATACTCTATAAATGCCCCGGGAAGGGTACCATATGATTGTCTATGGCTGAAAGGTGCTTCTCCATTGAGATATGCACATAAAAAAACCTGATAATCAATTGACTACCAGGTTTTTTAGTCGGGATGACTGGACATATTTCGAACGTGTTTATTAAGGACTTGATAGCGTTGCAAGCCTTAATGAGTAACATAGAGCATTTATGGGTAAGAACAGTCTAATTCGTGCCTATTCGGGTATGGGTTGGCTGGACGATATTCGAACGGATTTGAATTTCTCGCTAACTTCATTGTAGTTCAAGAATTAATTATCATGCAAATTAGTGATGAAATTTTATCAGGCTTTATTAATTGCCAATATAAAGCCTATTTAATAAGCGAGAATAAAGCGGGAAGTATTTCTGAATACCAAATCCTTTATAATCAACTAAAGCAAAAACATAAAGCAAATTTTGAAAAAAATATTTCGAAGAACGAAACTCTGGTCTCGTCAAACTCTGTATTTGATAATATTATTTCGACTGCAGGAATCGCCTTAAATCTAAAATTTACAAACGCTAACATTGATCTGACGCTTGACGGAATTGAACTTAAAGGAAAGAAAAGCAGCATACCAATTTTTATCACACCATTTGAAAAAATTACTAAAACTGATAAGTTATTCCTTGCTTTACAGGTAACGCTAATCCAAAATGAATTTAGTCTACAGATTGAAAATTGCAAAATAGTTTCCGGAACAAATCTTAAGCAAACGAAATTTAAATTTTCATCTTTCGCAAAACCCATAAAGAAATTAATGAGTGAGATGAATAAACTTTTATTCAACTCAAAGCCTCCTGTATTCTTTAGGAACAGCCACTGCCAAGTTTGCGAATTTCAAAAAAGTTGCCTCGAAAAATTAATTGAGAGAGATGATTTAAGTCTTTTGTCTGGTATGAGTAAGAAAGAAATTGAGCAAAAAAATAATAAAGGATTATTTTCAGTAAAACAACTATCATATACCTTCCGTCCCAAAAAGAAATTAAACAGGAGAAGAAAATTCCTGCCTGAACTGAAAGCATATGCATTAAGAGAAAATAAGACTTTCATTCAAGACCTTCCTATTTTCAAAGAAGTTACTACCGAATTGTATTTAGATTTTGAAGGACTTCCTGACCGATCTTTCAATTATTTAATTGGGTTAATAGTAAAGGATGAAAATCAAGAAAAAGAATATTCATTCTGGGCTGAAAATAAAAGTGAGGAAATAAAGATGTTCGTTGATTTATTAGATGTTATTGATAAGATTGATGACTATGCTATTTACCATTTTGGGGCGTATGAAATACAAGTACTAAAAAGGATTTCTAAAAACCTCCCTGATAAATACCAGGAAGTAATAAAAACGGTCATTAATAAATCATTCAATATTCTAAACATATTCGCAAATAATGTTTACCCTCCCACATATTCAAATAGCTTAAAAGAAATTGCAAGGTATCTATCATTTAATTGGACGGAGGCAGATGCATCAGGTTTACAAAGTATTGTATGGAGATACCAATGGGAATCAACCGCCGACAAGGATGTGAAAGCTAAATTGATTACATACAATATTGAAGATTGCAGAGCTTTATTAATAATTAAAGATTGGGTAGCGCTAATTCCTAAAAATGATGATGATAATATTAGAAAAACCGAAAACATAAAGATTGATTCAATTAGAAAATGGGGTAAAGTTAACTTTCAAATTAAACAGCTTGAAAACATCAATAGCTGTGCATATTTTAATTATCAACGAGATAAAGTATTTGTTAAAACATATCCTGAAATTGCCAAACAACAAAAGAAGTCAAGGCAAAAGAAACATTCAAAAAAATTAATTCCCAATAAAATAATAGAGCCAGAACGACCTAAAATTTGTCGAAAATGTAAAGGAAATAAATTTCTCAAACATGATAAACAACAGCACACAGTTATTGATTTGAAAATTGGAAAGACGTGCATCAAAAGACATATAATATTATTTCATAATGATAGATACAGATGTACTCATTGCAGAACAATACATAACCCTGAAAATTTTATCAGAGGGAATAGTAAATATGGTTGGGATTTACAGTGCTGGATAATAAACCAGAATATTCAATATCGCATTAGTTTTAAAAAAATTGGGCTGCTATTAAAAGAAACATTTGATATTGATTTTCCTAATGTTGGTGTTCAAATTCGGTCAAAATTTTCCTTGTTTTATAAAACAACTTTCAAAGAAATATTTGACCAAATTAAAAGAAGTGCTTTAATTCATATTGATGAAACTACTTTCCATATTGGTAATGAGGTTGCCTATGTTTGGGTGTTTACCAATATAAACACCGTATATTACTTATTTAAACCAACAAGGGAAGCCGAATTTTTAAAAGAACTGTTGTCTGAATTCAAAGGTGTATTAATTAGTGATTTTTATGCAGGATATGATGCGCTAACCTGTCCAAAACAAAGATGTTTAATTCATTTAATACGAAATCTCAATGATGATTTAGTAAAGAATCAGTTGAATGTTGAGTTTCAAGTTATGGTTAATAATTTTTCAAAACTACTTAATGAAATAATATTGACAGTTAATAAATTTGGTCTTAAAAAACGGCATCTTAATAAACATCATAAAATAGTTGATTTATTTTTTTCACAGCTTAAAGTAATAGAATTTGAAACTAATATATGTGAAACATGGAGAAAAAAATTTCTTTCTTATCAAAATGAATTGTTTACTTTTTTGAATTACGATGGTGTCCCTTGGAATAACAACAACGCCGAGGCTGCAATAAAAGCAGTAGCCTTATATAGGAGAGATGTTGATGGACTGCCAACGCCAAATTCAATTCAAGAATATCTTGTTTTACTCAGCATTCAACAAACCTGTAGATATAGGGGTATTAATTATTTTAAGTTTCTTCAATCCGCCAAAACAACCTTATCAAACTATTCTGAGGAACCGAGAAAAAATGCACCATTGTTGAATGTTGAAACTGGATTCGAACCAAGCTAAAACCTCTATAATCAAGGCTTTTACTAATTTATATGAAAATGCCATAATCATTTCGAACTAAAAACCCGCTACGAGAGCGGGTTTTTAATTTATGTCGGGAAGACAGGATTCGAACCTGCGACCACAAGACCCCCAGCCTTGTGCGCTACCGGGCTGCGCTACTTCCCGAAAATCATTAATAATAAAAACAAACTAACAATTTCCTTTTAAATGGGCTGCAAAGGTAATCTAAAAATCTTTTACGACAAATCTGTTGAAATAAGCTTTAAAAACTCGGAACGGGTTTCATTTTTCATAAACTGACCGCTGAATGCCGATGTGGTGGTAACACTGTTCTGTTTCTGCACGCCACGCTGCATCATACATAGATGCTGCGCCTCAATCACAACGCCTACACCCAGCGGATGCAGCGTTGCCTGTATCACATCCAGTATCTGGTGCGTCATCCGCTCCTGCACCTGCAGGCGGCGGGCGAAACATTCCACCACATGGGCTATTTTGCTCAACCCTGTTATCCATCCGTCAGGTATGTACGCTATATGGGCCTTGCCAAAGAAGGGAAGCATATGGTGCTCGCACATCGAATACAGCTCTATATTTTTCACCAGCACCATTTCCTTATACGACTCATGAAATTTTGCGGAAAGCAATATTTCAGATGCATTCATATTATAACCCTGCGTCATGAACTGCATCGCCTTTGCAATGCGTTCCGGGGTTTTCTGTAAGCCTTCTCTTTCAGGATTTTCACCGATAGCCGTTAAAACAGAACGATATGCTGTCATAAGCTGATCAGTAGCTTCTTTGTCATAAACCTCTTTCTTGTGATAAGCCAAAATATGATGATTTATTGTTGATAATTGATGTTTTTACTATAGCGGTTACGGATTAAAAACTATTTCACCCAAAGTACTCCACGTAAATCTTCTGAGTCTCAATCAATTTTACGCAGTGAAGTTTTACAGCGCCTTTTTCAATATGGGGTTGTAACTCATTCCATATAGCAATTGCAAAGTTTTCAGCGCTGGTAAATTTCCCTTTCATAAAGTCCACGTCTAAGTTCAGGTTACGGTGATCTACTTTTTCCACTATTATGTCTTTAATCAGATCGCCCAATGTTTTGGCATTGAAAATAAACCCGGTTTCCGGATCAGGCTCGCCTTTTATAGTAACGTGCAGCTCATAATTATGGCCGTGCCAGTTTGCATTGGCGCATTTTCCAAAGACTTTTTTGTTCTCCTCGTCACTCCAGTTTTTGTTTTCTAATTTATGAGCCGCATTAAAATACTCAACTCGTGTCAGGTGAACCATTTTTATAATTTAAGTGCAAAATTAGGCTTACTATATGGTTTTCGCAAAAAAAGCGTTTAATTGCGTTATGAACCTGCTTATTGTAGCAGCTACAGAAGCTGAAATAGCGCCTTTCCTGGCATACATAGATAATAGCTCCTCTCCTTTGGAGAGGCCGGGAGAGGCTCTTATTACCGGCATAGGTATTCTTGCCACCGCTTATTCGTTAACCAAACATCTTCAATCAAATAAGTACGACCTTGTAGTACAAGCGGGTGTCGGTGGTACCTTTGACCATAGCATTCCATTAGGTGAAGTTGTATTCATTACCTGCGACCAATATGGCGACCTCGGCGCTGAAGACCATGACGATTACTTAGATATTTTTGAAATGGGCCTGATTCACAGAAATACTGATCCGCACAGGGATGGCAAATTACCAGTACCGCTTTTACCCCTTCATGAAAAAATACGTTTACCCCGTGTAAATGGCCTCACTGTAAATACAGTCAGCGGTAATGAACGTAGTATAAAACTCCGATCGGAGAAATATGGCTGCCAGGTAGAAAGTATGGAAGGAGCTGCATTTCATTATGTTTGCCTCCGCGAAAATGTACCCTTTGCACAAATACGCAGTATCTCCAATTATGTAACCCCGCGGGATAAGAGCCAATGGAAAATGAAAGAGGCCATCATCAATCTCAATAACTGGTTAATAGACTTTGTTGAAACACTGTAACTTCCAAACATCCTACCTTTGCTTTATACTTGATAAGGGAGAAATTAGTGACTTTTATTGATAAAGTTAAATAGATAACCTGTCATGGTGAGCCGCGCCGAACCATGACATGCTGAATGATGAACTTAATCTGAACAAAATTCTGTACTCACTAATTTATCCCTTGCGAAGGTATGATACTATCATTTTAAAATTTTTCAATAGTGAAACTAACACTCGGCTTCAGCCCATGCCCCAATGACACATTTATTTTCGATGCCATGGTAAATGGCAAGATAAATACAATGGGCATTACGTTTGATTATGTAATGGAGGATGTGGAGACGCTCAATATATGGGCGGAGCAAGGCAAACTGGACATAACCAAACTCAGTTACAATACATTTATCCATACCGTAAACCAATACGCCCTGCTGCATAGCGGCAGTGCATTGGGTGAAGGTGTAGGCCCGCTATTGGTATCGAAAAAGCCGCTTGACCTGGCAGAAATAGAAAATTTCAGCATCGCCATACCAGGCTTCAATACTACGGCTAATCTTTTATTATCGCTCGCCTTCCCGCAGGCCAGGAACAAAAAGGAATTAGTATTTAGCGACATAGAAACGGGCGTGCTCAACGGTGATTTTGACGCCGGGCTTATCATACATGAAGGCAGGTTTACCTATGCTAAAAAAGGCCTCACAAAACTAATAGACCTCGGCGACTGGTGGGAACAGACAACTCATGCTGCCATACCGCTCGGTGGCATCGTGATACGACGCAGCTACGATAAGGAACTCTGCACAGCAGTTGACAAAATCATCAAAGACAGCATTGCATATTCCTGGAAACGCTACCCTGAATTATCTCCTTTTATTACCTCAAACGCACAGGAAATGGAAGAAGATGTTATGCGCAAACATATTCAACTCTATGTAAACAGCTACACTACCGACCTTGGCGAAAAAGGCCGTAATGCCATTACTACTCTTTTTGAAAGAGCGAAACAGGGCGGAATATTAAAAGGGGAAATGCCCGGATCTATCTTTTATTGAACCGTTTCATAACTTTGATGCTTATTTCTAAAGTAACTTTCCAGGTCTTTTTAGAATATCTTCATTAGCAATATCCGCAGCTTCTGATTTATCGTAAATAGAGAGGGACTGGCATGCCCTCCAATATCGAAAATCTAAAAATGGAGTGGGCTTTTGCATAATTTATTGCCCAAAAATCCACTCCATTAAAATATTTTATCAAAATATAAAATATAAAATCAACTGAGTACGCGCAATTTCAGGGGGAACCCTACTTACCCATGAGTTCTATAGGTAGTACTATTTCCTTTCCATCCCTTTTTATTATTACAGTAGTCTTATCGCCTGGAGAAAATTTCCCTAATGCTTCCATATAACTCTGCATACCGACAATTTTGATATTTCCAAGCTTAATAATAATATCTCCTTGCTTTATGCCGGCGTTAAAAGCCGGCCGGTTATCACTTACACCATCCACGCGCACCCCACCCTCTTCAAAAGTATAATCAGGCATTATACCCAATGTCACTTTGAATTTGGCATTTCCAACTGATTTCTGTTTAGTCATGGTAAACCTAGGTTTCACATTGTCCTTTTCCATTTTATCCAGAACCCGGTACACATAATTTATTACCCGGACTTCTCCCGGATAATTGACAAATTCGGGTTTATCGCTTGGCTTGTGATAATCTTTATGGGAATTGGTAAAGAAAAACAATACCGGTATTCCGGCATTATAGAAACTGGTATGGTCTGAAGGCCCCTGGCCGGCGCTGTCTAATGATAATTTAAATTCATCTCCCGCCATTTTCACTACATCATCCCATACCGGAGATGTACCTACTCCGCCAAGGGTAAGTGCGTGTGTGCTGTCGTTAAGCCGGCCTACCATGTCCATGTTTACCATATAGGCAATATGTGCGCTGTCAATACTCTGGTCTTTAACAAACGCTTTTGAACCATAAAGCCCGAGTTCCTCTCCTGAGAAATTGACGAACAGGTAATTAAAATGATGCAGCTTTTTATGTTTTACCCATTTGGCTATTTCCAGCAAAGCGGCTGTGCCGCTCGCATTATCATCAGCGCCATGATGGATCTGATGTTCTTTTTTTGCGTTGGCAAAAAGGCTGTTGCCATCTTCACCATAACCTAAATGGTCATAATGCGCGCCAACAACAACCGTATATTTTGCATTATTGTCAATATATGCTGCAATGTTGTTTCCTGTGCGTTCTGCTTTATTAATAGAAATGTCCATATCAATAGAAATGCCGCCAGAACGACCAAGTTCCACAATATATTTCTGATAAGCATTTTTCGATAAAAAAGCTACAGGGATACCAAGCGCTTCATACTCGGAATGCCGGTTAAAAGAAGGTGTATATTTTCCGCTAAAATTATCAAAAAACAATACCCCTGAGGCTCCTTGTTTTTCCGCCTCTTTTGCGCGCTCATACATAAATTTTTCGGCTTCGAAATGCGGATTGTCTGCCTGGTCCTGGTCGGTATATAAGGATACCATCCAAATGCTTCCCTGTTCCATTACATCCGGCAATATTTCACTTTTAACATGTTTATTGGCGCTGAATGGCAATGCGAATGCATCATCATTTAAAGGCACATTGACATTGCTGATGGTTATCCGGGTTGAACTTGCCATTTCTTTACCATAAATAAAATGAAACGGGTAACGGTACTGGTTTTTATATGGGCTTATTTTAATTTCTTTGTACCTTTTTTCTATATAGTCTGCTGCTTTTCGTTCACCTTCAGTGCTTGTGCGGCGGCCTTCCAGTTCATCTGATGCAAGAAAAGTAATATCAGACTGTAACCGTTTTGCCGCTTTGCGGTCTTCCTTGCTTTGTGCAAAGGAACCCTGGGCAAATGCAGTCAGCAGAATAAATAATGTAAAAATACGAGTGACCATAAACTTAGTTTAGTACAAAAGTAATAAAAAAGGAAGTAAGAGATTGATTAGTAATTACTGATAGGTAAGGCCTTGTTTATTTTTTTTGATTTCGGTTACAGCAATTTATAAAAGCACTGCTGCCAGATAAATTCTCCATCCGTGAATCAAAATTGAACACCTTAATTTTCAAACTTATTTTGACAAATGAAAACTATAGCCAAACACCATCATTGGTTCAATAAAATCAAAATGCTGGCTGGCTTTTCCTCCGTATATAGTAGTATTTATATCCGGAAGATTAATATACCCTGCTTTTAAGCGTGCCAGTAAAAAGAAATGTTTGTAGAAATCGAACTGGAAACCCATAGTTGCTGATATACTATAACCTGCGAGGTGATATGCTTTTTTTCCTGCTTCCATATCATGTTTGGGCGGTTGTCCTAAAACATCGGCATCAGAATCCGGGATTACCATGCCTAATCCTGCGCTACCCGTAACAGCAAGAGCATGTTTATGGTTTTTGGATATCCATAACTGGCTCAACCTGCCAAATTCAGCGCTGAAATCATTCAATCCGTCGCAATGTTCAAAACCTGAAACAAATCCCTTTGGCAAACCATCTATATAACCGGGGCCGGGATTATAATCATCACAGTCTTCCCCCACTGTTACTTCCGTATTATTATAAGTACCTGCCTTATCACCTGTTGCTATGGAGCCGGTAAGGCGTGTCGTTTGCTTTGCCATTGTATATTTCATATGGTCGCTGCCAAAAGAAATAAAATTCTGGTCGCTGATATAATAGGTTATCCGGTAATTAAACTGGGGTATGGTGAAAGTGGTAGGCCCGAAGTAAACTGAAGAAAAAGGAACCGGACCGTCAGTAGCCCTGATATCGGTAATAGTAAAATTATATCCATCTCCTTTAAAGTTCAGATTACTATGGGTATATGCGGAGCGGTTATATCCCCAGAAAATGGAAAATTTACCCTTCCTTGGATAAAGTTCTGTAGTTATCTTGTTCAGATTATCTGTAATGGCAGCAACCGCTTTGGTATTGTCTTTGTCGCTCTGTGCGATTCCATTGAATGAGGCCAGCAAAAATGCAAAACAAATAAGTAGTTTCTGATTGTTCATTTTAATGTCTTTCATATTGGTTTTTTAGAAATAATCCGGATAAAATTCCACTGAGTATTGGAATGTCCAATATGCCCGTTAACAGGAGATTTTTATGAGGCCGGATTTTTTAGAATTGACGGCAAAAGTATTTTTGATCGGCATATTAAAACATGATAATTATCATGTTCAGGCGATTTGTAATAGAATATGGCATAAAAAAACCGCTCCAGAAGGAAGCGGTAGGTTGCGAATTTAAAAATATCTATGATGCCTGTCTTAATTCACTTTGTCCGTTTACCATAATGATACCCGGAACTGAATCTTCCGGTCTTGCCTCCTCACCACTTGTTGGCATTACTATCTGCATATCTGTTATGTCTTTCATTTGAGGCAGTTGCGCAGGCGAATTAATACCGAGGTAATCCATAAAGTTCTTGGAGGTATTATAGATCAGTGGCTTGCCCACCATATGCTCATTGCGGCCGGAAATAATAATCAATTCCTTTTCCAGTAGTTTCTGGATACTGTAATCTGCGCTTACGCCGCGTATATATTCTATCTCGCTCTTGGTGATCGGCTGCTTGTATGCAATAATAGATAAAGTCTCCATTGCCGCTGTTGACAGCTTTTTTATATGCTTGTCGCCATTGAGCTGCAATACTGTTTTATGAAAAGCTTTTTTAGTAAGGAACTGGAAGCCACCACCTATTTCCTTTAACTGGAACGGATAGTATTCCGCATCATATTTCTCACGGATTGCATCTATGCAGGTAGATATACGTTCAGATTCTATAACGGTTTCTAAAGCCTGGCCGAGTATTTCGGTCATTTCTATTTGTGTCAGTGGCCGTTCGCTGGCAAATATCAGCGCTTCTACATGCGGCATTAATTGTTCGATATCCATGCTGTCTTCTTTCTCGTTTTCACTATCGAAATTAGTACACATCACTTACTCATTAAGACAAAGTAATTAACAAGTGTGAATAACTCCCATTTGCCTGTACGGCTTTGATATATAAAGGTACGAAAAGACAGAATTCCACCATTGTCATACTGTAAACAGGATAAATTAGTACATTTATTAATTGAGGGCTTTGCTGTCTTGACTTTTTAATCATTATCAATTAATCAAATAATTACACTCTGCGTCTTTGCGCCTTTGCAAGAGATTTTTATTGCCTTGTTTCACCAGGCGGGAAGTATAATGAAAAATCACCGCGGGAAACGAATTTAATTACCTTCCTTTTCTTAATATTAAATTAACCTTCCGGTAATATTATAGTTATACAATAGTTGTCATTTTGTATAACCAAATGCTTCATAGAAGAGAATAATGGCAAAGAGAGAAGTGGACATTGTAGTACTCTCAGATATACACCTTGGTACTTACGGCTGTCACGCAACCGAACTCCTCCGGTACCTTAAAAGCATCAAACCCAAAGCGGTAGTCCTCAACGGCGACATTGTTGATGTCTGGCAATTCAGCAAACGGTACTGGCCCGCGACGCATATGATGGTGGTAAAGCACCTGGTAGGTTTAATAGCCAAAGATATCCCGGTATATTATATACCCGGCAACCATGATGAAATGCTGCGCCGTTTCAAAGGATTTCATCTGGGCTCCTTAAAAATAACCAACAAACTTTCCCTTAAAATTGACAATAAGCGGGTATGGATATTTCATGGAGATGTATTTGATGTGGTGATGCAAAACAGCAAATGGCTCGCTAAACTGGGAGCTATCGGTTACGACATCCTGATTATCATCAACCGGATGGTAAATTTCATTTCCGAAAAGATGGGCAAGGGCAAGGTATCCTTTTCTAAAAAAGTAAAGAATACGGTAAAAAGCGCGGTAAAATTCATCAATGATTTTGAAGAAACCGTTTGTGGCATTGCCGCTGAAAATAAGTATGATTATGTTGTTTGCGGGCATATCCACCATCCGGAAATAAAAAATGTTATTACGCCTCACGGCAATGTCATTTACATGAATTCCGGTGACTGGATAGAGAACCTAACCGCATTGGAATATTCCGGTTCCAAATGGAGTATATACAACTACTTCCACGACCCGGTTGCACAGGCTATAGACATCAGCAAAAACAAAAGGGAAAAAGAAACAGCAAAAGAACTTATGGCGAGCATGATGCTGGAGCTGAAGGTGGGTTAAGAGGGTAAAAAGCCCTTCGGCTAGGCTCAGGATGACAATAAGGAAAAGGGTAAATAGTTGATGGCAATGTTATTATAATTGGTAAGGTATCAATTAATGACTTTGATAAAAATAGTTAAATAGATAATTTGTCATTGTAAGTAAACAATTTGTTGCGCACAAGCTCTTTGAAAATGACAGTTCATAAGGAATAAATGCAAACAGCGCTCGCGCTAAATTTAGATTCTTTCGTTAAATCAAAGCCCCGCCAACAAGGGTAACCTTTAATAGCTTTCCCACACATTTCAGCGTAGAGCTATCTTTTTTTGTGCGGAGCATTTCAAAAAAAGGGCCCTTTTCTTTTGTTACTTTTCTGGCGCCTGTCCCGATTCTTTCTTCGGGAGGCAAGCAAAAGAAAAGTAAGATAATGAGGGCAA
>CAISOH010000422.1 GCA_903887005.1 uncultured Bacteroidota bacterium
ATATAATGTAATAACTATTGATTTTACGGGATATTTAGTAAATCATTCATAAAAATTGCCCAAACTACATAAAATTTAATTTTGTCGTAATATTAATAATTTTACAAAAAAAGTCGAAATGAATTGATAAAAACAAAAAAAACTGTAGATTTGCACAAAACTTAATATTATGTCATCTTTACGTTTTCAAGCGCTGCAGGCAATATCTGCAGGCGAAGAGAAAAAAATCTCCGGCTACGGAGAAAAGAAGATAACTGCCATATTTGGCAGTAATGTATTCAGTGGCCGCACCATGCGCGAACACCTGAGCGATGAGGCTTATAAAAGCCTGATGAATTCTGCAAAATCAGGAGCTAGAGTGGAACGCAAAATGGCAGACCAGGTAGCTGTAGGCATGAAAGCCTGGGCTGAAGAACGCGGTGTTACCCATTTCACCCATTGGTTCCAGCCGCTTACAGGAACTACAGCCGAAAAACACGATTCTTTTTTCACCATAAAAAGCGATGGTACCGCCATAGAGCTTTTTGACGGCGATGCACTGATACAGCAGGAACCGGATGCGTCCAGCTTTCCTAACGGGGGCATACGCGCCACTTTTGAAGCCCGCGGTTATACAGCCTGGGACCCTTCATCACCGGCATTTATTATGGAAGCGGGCTCCGGCAAAACACTTTGTATCCCTACTATATTTATAGCTTACAATGGTGAATCGCTCGATTATAAAGCGCCCCTTTTAAAATCAATTGCTGCCCTTGATAAGGCCGCAGTGGATGTTTGCCACTTCTTCGATAAGAATGTAAGCAAAGTAATAACCACACTTGGATGGGAACAGGAATATTTTGTAATAGATGAATCGCTGGCAAATGCACGTCCCGACCTGATGATGTGCGGACGTACATTAATGGGCCATGCCCCGGCAAAAGGGCAGCAACTGGAAGATCATTATTTTGGCTCCATACCTGAACGTGTTTTTGCATTCATGCAGGATTTTGAACAGGAATCTTATAAACTGGGTATCCCTTTGCGTACCCGCCATAACGAAGTAGCTCCATCGCAGTTCGAGTGCGCCCCTATTTTTGAAGAATGCAATATTGCCGTTGACCATAACACTCTGCTGATGGATGTGATGAACAAAGTGGCAAAGCGTCATAAGCTCAAAGCGTTGCTTCATGAAAAACCATTTGCAGGAGTAAACGGATCGGGCAAGCACAACAACTGGAGTATGGCCACCGATACCGGAATAAACTTACTGGCTCCCGGGAAAACGCCACGCACCAACCTCATGTTCCTTACCTTCTTTGTAAATACCATTAAGGCGGTGCATGATTATGATGACCTGTTGCGCGCGGCTATAGCTTCTGCCAATAATGACCACCGCCTTGGCGCCAACGAAGCGCCGCCGGCTATCATTTCTGTTTATATCGGCAAATATCTTACAGAGGTATTGGATGAGGTGGAATCAAGAGTTAAAGAAAAGTTCACCGAACAGGATGAGGTAATATTGAAACTGGATATTCACAAACAGATACCCGAACTGCTGATGGATAATACGGACCGTAACCGTACCAGCCCGTTTGCGTTCACAGGTAATAAGTTTGAATTCCGCGCTGTGGGGTCTTCCGCCAACTGCGCATCCCCTATGGTAGTGCTGAATACTATTATGACAGAAACTCTGAAACAGTTTAAAAAAGATGTGGAGGCGCTGACAGAAAAAGGTGAAAAGAAAGAAATAGCTATTTTACAGGTGTTGCGCGATTATATTACCAAATCAAAAAGAATACGGTTTGAAGGGGATAATTACAGTGAAGAATGGGCGGAAGAGGCAAAACGCCGCGGGCTGAACAATTTTAAAACAACCCCCGAAGCGCTTGATGCATATATAACCGATAAGGCAAAACAAGTATTTTATGACAATGGCATATTCAGCAAACGCGAACTGGAAGCGCGCCACGAAATAATGCTGGAGGAATATGTAAAGAGAGTGCAGATAGAAGCACGGCTGCTTGGCTACCTTTCTACAAACCAGGTGCTGCCTGCGGCAATAAATTACCAGAATACACTTATCGCCAATATCCGCGGCCTGAAAGAAATCGGGCTTGACAAGAAAAGCTACAAGGCCCAGCTGAACCTTGCAGAAGTGATCAGTAACCACATTCAGCAGATAAACGATAATGTGGAAGCAATGCTGGAAGCCCGTAAAAAAGCTAATGAAATTGCAGATATGCATAAACGTGCATTAGCATATTGCCACGATGTGAAAACTTACTTCGATAATATACGTTATCATGCCGATAAACTGGAATTGTTGGTAGATGATAAACTATGGCCTTTACCTAAATACCGCGAGTTGTTGTTTATGAGATAGAGAAAAAACATCAGGAGTATTGTAAAAGCCGTTCATCCTGAGCGGCTTTTCCTATTTTTGATAATTAGATTGCTTTCTATTCAGTTTATCAGCTAACAAAAGTATTTTTGAAACAAGATGACATTTAATTCGCTTCAGTTTATTGTCTTCTTCATCTTCGTGACCCTATTGTTTTTCAGAATGAAAAACCAGAAGGGCCGCATATGGCTGTTATTAATAAGCAGTGTCTATTTTTATATGTCATTTATACCAGAGTATATTCTCATACTCGGAGGTACTATAATTGTAGATTATTTTGCAGGCATACAAATAGAACGGAGCGAAGGCAGTAAACGTAAACTTTGGCTTGTACTCAGCATTATCGCTAATATCGGTACACTTTGCGTATTCAAGTATTACAATTTTTTTATTGAAAATATACATACAGGCTTTCTGGTCTTTGGCAAACCTTTATCTCTTCCATTATTAAAAATGGCATTGCCCATTGGCCTCTCATTTCATACGTTCCAGGCTTTAAGTTATACAATAGAAGTTTACAGGAAAAACCAACACGCCGAAAAGAAATTTTCTGTTTACGCGCTGTATGTGATGTTTTATCCGCAATTGGTAGCGGGCCCCATTGAGCGGCCGCAAAATGTATTACCACAACTGCATGAATTCAGGGCTTATAACTGGGACAATGCGAAAGACGGTTTTGCCCGCATGTTGTGGGGATTTTTTAAGAAAGTAGTCATCGCAGACCGGCTGGCAATGATCGCAGACCGCACCTTCGCCCATACTCATGACAGCTCTTCACTGGCATTGTTTGCCGGGGCTGCTTTTTACTATTTCCAGATGTACTGTGATTTTTCAGGATATTCAGACATTGCTTTAGGCGCTGCAAAAGTGATGAATATTAAACTTATGGAAAATTTCAACCAACCCTTTTTCAGCAAAAACATTTCTGATTTCTGGAGAAGATGGCATATATCTTTGTATTCATGGTTTTACGATTACCTCTTTAATCCGCTGGTGATTTCTCTCAGAAATCTTGGGAAAACGGGCATTTCAATTGGCTTACTGGTGGTTTTTGTTTTGAGTGGTTTATGGCATGGTGCCGCCTGGCACCACATTGCTTATGGTTTGATCAATGGGTTAGCGCTTATTTTTGAATACCTGACACAGAAAAAGCGCAGGAAGCTTTTTAGCAAAGTACCGGCTATTATTAATAATTCATTCGGTATTGTCATTACATTGGGTTTCGTTATTTTCTCAAGAATATTTTTCCGGGCGGAAGATATGCCTGCCGCCTGGACCTACTTAAAAGGTATATTTTCTTTTACTGGTGGTTCAAATTATATTGGAGTTAACAGAACGGAATTATTGTTTTCAATCCTTCTGATTATTATTATGCTTTTTCGTGAAAAATTATTGCCGGGTTATTTAATCAATAGTAATAAACGTTTTTATTTATACGCAATTTCAATGATCGTCATTTGCTATTTCTTTGGCGTTTTTGGTGAAAATCAATTCATCTACTTCCAATTCTAAAGATGCAATACTTTAAATTCAAGCAATCTGTTAAGGTAATGCTGATCTTCGGTACATTGTTCACAAATGGGACATTTCACTTTTGGTTTACTACTGCCTAACCCTATATATTCCAGTCTTTTCCGCGATATTCCGTGTTCCACCAGGTAGTTAACAACAGATAATGCCCTGTTGTTTGAAAGTACCTGGTTTGATTTATCAGTTCCCCTGCAATCTGTGTGCGCCTGTATTTCGATACGCATTGTTGGATGACGGTTTAATTGGGTCAATAATGTATCTAAGAGCCTTTTGTGGATCACCTTTAAATCGTATTTATTATAGTCGTAGTAAAAATGCCCCGCCTCATAAGTTTCATCCAACTCGAAGATCCGAATGCCGGGAGAGTCCATTACGTTTTTATTCCTGATAACAATCTGCTGAACAGGCGCTATTGTATCACGGTGCGGTGCGGGCTGTTTCACCAGTTTTATACTTCTGGTAATGGTATCTGTTTCTTTTGTGCCTGTTGTATTTATCCTGATTATTTGTGTTTCGTACTCCCCTTTACTTATAGTCACCGTATATTCAATTTCCGGATAAAGTTGTGTGAAAAACAGCCCGTTATTATCAGAACTTTTCTCTCTTTTATCATTTATTCCATCTATCGAAATTTCCACACCAGGCATCGGCTGCTGCGTTAAAGGGTCAACTACAGTCAACTGCAGAAACACAATTTCTTTTTTGTAGAAGTAAATATTATCTCCGCCTTTGGATGCAGGCCTGTTGGAAGAAAAATAAGAGCTTCTACCATCAGGATATAAAGCCAGTGAGATATCATCATAAGATGAATTTATGGGTGTGCCTATATTTTCAGGTACGGAAAATGAATGTGATTTATCATCCCATTTAGCCTTATAAATATCTAACCCTCCAAGTCCTTCATGCCCGTCTGATGAAAAATATAGGGTATTATCATCGGCCCAGTAAGGAAATACTTCCTCACCTTCCGTATTAATGATCTTGCCTGCGTTTACGGGTTTAGACCATTCCTTATTCCTTTTTCGGGTACACAGATAAAGATCAGAGCCACCAGCCCCTCCCTGCATAGTGGAAGAGAATACAAGCATATTCCCGTTGGGGCTCACGGAAGGGTGCGCCACTGAATAATCCTTGCTGTTGAATTCAAAGGGTGTTATATCATTGAAACGTTTTTTGGCGTTATCATAATCAGAAGCGATCATTATTTCCAGCAATACCACGCTATCTTTATTCGCAACTGACTTCTTGCTAAAGAATGAATTATTATACCTGCTGCGCGTAAAATACATTTCCTTAGCATCAGCGCTGAATGTACAAGGCCCGTCATGATATTTTATATTCAGATTATTGCCTGCGGCTACTGTATTATAGTCATTGGCACAATGCCCTTTTGCATCGCAGGTGACGCTGTATAAATTGTAGTACGAATTCCCTGTCCAGTTATCGGTTTTCTTTTTGATGTTTATTACGGTATCGGATGTAAAAACAAGGTTACCTTTCCATAAAGTTGGCGCAAATTCCGAACCTTCGGTATTTAAATCAAGAAATGTGGCTATCCCGGAGGGTATAGCGTTTAGTTTATTTGCTGCTGACTCGCAGGCAGCTATCAGGTTAATAACTCTTTTATCAGTTTTATTACTTTCATGATATTTTTTGAGCCATTTCCCGGCTTCGTCATACCGCGTCAATTGCATCAATACCTGCGTGTAATGCAGTATCACGGCATCTTTACATCTTTGATTATTTGCCGCTTTTCCATACCAGTCTGCCGATTTTTGCAAATTTCCTGTAAGCCGGTAGCAGTCGCCTAATTCCGCACAGATTACAGGATCATTTCCTTCGGTCGCTAATTTTTCAAAGAAAGGTATCGCCTCATGAAAAGCGAAATGACTATAATAATAGTTCGCCTTTATAAGGTCTTTGTTTTCTTTGGCAAATAAACTGGATGAAAGCAAAACAAAGAATATCGTAAAAGAAAAAAATGATCTCATAGAATATCGGTTTAAAAGGTTTTAATAAAACGTGGTGTACTGTATTTGGAATTATCCCTGATAAAATCATAACCCAGGACCACCTCATGGGTGCCGCCATTGTAGCCATTGAGGCCGGACATCATATAATCGAATGCATAGCCTACATTAATGCTCTTTGTAGCCTGAACATGTACTATTGCTTCAAATGATTTATCCGTGCGGTAGGTGAATCCCAGTAACAGCCGGTCATAAGCAATTGCCGATACGTTTAAGTCGCAATTAACCGGCAAGCTGTAAGCGCCATCGCCTGCATATCTTATCATGACCTGTGGCTGAAGTTTGATCGTTTCATTAACAGCAAAAACATAACCGCCATTCAAATAATAACCTCTTATCTCCCTGGAGTTAATATTCTTACTGTTTGAGGTTTTATCATAGTAATCTTCCAGCAGGTTTGGAACGGAGAAGCCTGCATAAAACTGATTCGCTGACCAATAAACACCGGCTCCGAAATTAGGCAGGAAGGAGTTTTTGATATTGTGGGCCAGGTTGGGATCGTTTTGATTGTATGGATTCAGCATGCTATAGTTTGCGGTATATAATTTTGCAGCGGCATCCAGCCCGAAAGACAATACCGATTTTTTGAATTGAATACGGTAGGCATAATAGGCCGCTATATTTGTGTTCTTTTCAACACCAATTTGTTCTGAGCTTAAACTCAGTCCCACAGCTACTTTCCTGAATGGCACCATATAGCTTCCAACAGGCCCATCCACAGTAAGGTTGAGCGTTTTAGGCGCACCGTTGATGCCGTTCCACTGGTCGCGGTAATCTGCATTAACAGAGGTAATATCCCTGCTGCCGGCATAGGCGGGGTTGTACAATATTTTATTGTACATGAACATGGTGTAGTGGGGTTCGTTTTGTGCAAAACCCCAAAAAGGCAGCAAAAGCGCCAGGCAAAGTAAACAATAGGTATATTTCATAATAAAACAGTTTTATCTTTTAATCAAAACAGCCCCTGTAAATACATTTTTTCCAATAGTGGCATTTAGTTTTACAAGATAGAAATAAGTTCCGTCAGGCAATAATTCTCCTTTGCTTCCACTACCTCCCCAATCATTATTGTAACCATTCTTTTCAAACAGCATAGTCCCCCATTTATCAAAAATCTGCACCGTATTCTTAGGGTAATCGCGTATGCCCTCTATGGCCCATACATCGTTTATTCCATCACCGTTGGGTGTGATCACATCATGTATGATGATATCAACACAGCTATCTTCTTCTACAATAACTGAAAGATTTTTTTTGCAATTATTCTTATCGGCAACAACCAAAGTATAGGAGCCTGCCGGTACTTTAATTAAGCTACCGGTTGTCATATTATTCGACCATAGGTATTGGTATGGAGCCGTACCTCCGGATACGGAAACGCTGATGCTTCCATTACCTCCTTTGCAGGTATCATTTTTAGCAAAGCTCGTTACCAGTAAGGAATCAGGCTGTGTAATAATGAAACTATCCGTTGCAACGCATTGTGTGGAGATGTCTTTTACCTGTAGTGTGTAAGAACCGGAAGGCAGATTATTAATTACTGATGAAGTCTCGCCTTTCGACCAGGTATATTGATAAGGGCCG
>CAISOH010000423.1 GCA_903887005.1 uncultured Bacteroidota bacterium
CGGCCCTTATCAATATACCTGGTCGAAAGGCGAGACTTCATCAGTAATTAATAATCTGCCTTCCGGTTCTTACACACTACAGGTAAAAGACATCTCCACACAATGCGTTGCAACGGATAGTTTCATTATTACACAGCCTGACTCCTTACTGGTAACCAGCCTTGCCAGAAATGATACCTGCAAAGCGGGTAATGGAAGCATCAGCGTTTCAGTAACCGGGGGAACGGTACCTTACCAATACTTATGGTCAAATAATGCAACGGCCAATAGCATCACCGGATTATTTGACGGAGCTTACACAATCGTTGTTACAGATAAGAACAATTGCAAAAAGAGCCTTTCCGTAATTGTTGAAGAAGATACCTGTCTGACTGTTATTATACACGATGTGATAACGCCGGATGGTGATGGTATAAACGATGTCTGGGTAATAGAAGGCATGCACGATTACCCTAAGAATACGGTGCATATCTTTGATAAATGGGGGAATGTGCTGTATGAAAAGGACGGTTACAATAATGATTGGGCAGGCAGAGGAAGCAAAGGAGAATTATTGCCTGACGGAACTTATTTCTATCTTGTGAAACTAAATACCACTATTGGAAAAAATGTATTTACAGGGGCTGTTTTGATTAAACGGTGAAACTGCTTTAATTAAAATATTTATCTGAATTCTAAATAATATTGCCAATAACTTATGTATTATTAAATAAATCAGGTAGTTTAGTTAAAAGTTTCTCCATGAAAAGGAACCTATATCAAACCTTTCAGCAATCAAGCCTCTTATTTTTATTGCTGTTTTTATTTTCATTTTGTATAAATACAAATGCGCAAATCATAACAACTTTTGCTGGTACAGGTACTGCCGGCTGGTTTGGAGATGGAGGCCAGGCTACCGCTTCTAAATTATATAATCCTAATGGAGTATTATCCGATGGCGCAGGCAATATTTATATTTCCGATGCTCTAAACCAACGGATTCGTAAGGTGAATACTTCGGGCATTATTACTGAAATTGCGGGAAATGGAACAGCAGGATTTTTTGGAGATGGAGGACCAGCAAGCGCCGCAGAAATTCATCAGCCTAGTGGTCTTGCTCTTGACGCCTCCGGGAATTTATATATCGGAGATCTACTTAATCATGTAGTAAGAAAAGTAAACCTTTCTGGTACAATTACAACAATAGCCGGGACTCCAACGGTGAGTGGCTATTTCGGTGATGGAGGCCTTGCAACGAACGCCAGGCTTTACAATCCTTATGGTTTGACTTTTGATTCCCATGGTGATTTATATATAGCAGACCAATATAACCATGTCATTCGTAAAATCACCATGAGTACTGGTATCATTTCTACTATTTGCGGAAATGGAACTTCTGCTTTTTCCGGAGACGGAGGACCTGCAAGTGCAGCTAAACTAAGTTTCCCTAATGCAATTTATATGGATATTTACGATAACCTGTATCTTTCGGATAACGGGAACCAACGTGTAAGAATGATTAATACTTCTAAGATAATTAATACAATTGCCGGTGGTGGACTATCTACAGCCAATGGTGTGCCTGCAACTAATGAAAAACTGTATTTCCCTGCAGGAATGAAGTTAGATAAAATCGGTAATTTGTATTTTACTTCACCTGATAATACACTGCGAAAAGTAAATACCGCAGGGATTATTAATATTTACGCAGGCACAGGGACTGCAGGTTTTGCAGGAGATGGCGGCCTTGCAACGGCAGCGCTCTTAGATCATCCAAATGATGTGGCCATTGATCTGAGTGGTAATATTTTCATTGCCGATATATATAATAACCGCATTCGTGAGATACGTTCCGGAAACACGCCCCCTGATTTCACAGGTGGGCATAAACAAACGCTTACTGTTTGTGAAAATTCAAGCGCAACTTCTATCAATTCGTTACTGGCAATCACGGATCCTGATATAGGGCAAACCGAAACCTGGGTATTGTTTAAGCCAGCAGTGCATGGGACCGCAGTCACGGGTTATTCTGCAACATCAACAGGTACAGTAATTACTCCTATAGGGTTAACCTATAAACCGACACCGGGTTACAGCGGCCCTGATTCATTCCAGGTGAAGGTGGATGACGGCATTTCCATAGACATCACTACGATCCATGTAACAATAATCCCAACTCTTGTGGATGTTATCGTCTGTCCTTCTTCTGTTTGCGTAACGTATTCAGTCACAGCCACAGATGATACCTTGGGAGGGGTGTGGAGTATCAGCAACAGCCATGCAGTTATTAACGGAACGACCGGTGTTGTTACTGGTGTCTCCCCGGGGCCCGATACCATATCATATTCCGTTACTAATGCATGCGGAACCACAACAGTCACAACGACTATTAACGTTAACCCATTGCCAAGTTCCATTACGGGAGTTCCCAGGGTATGCGTTGGCGGGACGACAACATTATCTGACGCAACATCTGGTGGTACCTGGATCAGTGGGAATTTAGGGGTCGCTTCCATAGGCACCTCAGGTGTGGTAACCGGGGTATCTGCGGGTAATGCAACTGATACTTTTAAAATTATTTCAACCGGTTGTTATGCAACTATCTCCGTAACGGTAAATCCAACCCCAGGGCCTGTTACGGGTACGGCCACTGTGTGTGCAGGTTCAACAACTCCATTAAGCGATGCCTCTTCCGGTGGGGTATGGACCAGCTCTATTACGCCTGTGGCGACGGTAGGTACCGGTGGTATTGTTACCGGCGTTTCCCTAGGCACATCTATCATTTCCTATTCGTATGCTACCGGTTGCGCCGCTACCCAGGTAGTAACTGTTTATCCGATACCCGCAGATCTTACCCCTATAGGTCCGCAGACTATTTGCCTTGGGAATACAATTAATTTATCAGATGCCAGCCCCGGCGGGGTATGGACCAGCACTATTTCCAGCGTAGCTACAGTGGGGACATCAGGGGTGGTTACCGGCGTCGGGGTGGGTACCTCTGCCATATCCTATACGAATGCCAACGGCTGCGCAAAGGCTAAGGTAATTACAGTTGCCAATTCACCTGTGCCTATAGTACCGCCTTCAGCTACTGTATGCGTAGGATACACTTTTGCGTTCTCCGACGCCACAGCAGGTGGAGTATGGAGCAGCATCAATAACTTAATTGCAACCGCAGGCACCAGTGGTGTTGTTACGGGTGCGGGGCCAGGAACCGACACGATATTTTATACAATTGGAGGTTGTTCGGTCGGAGCTTCTGTCACAGTTACCGCCTTACCCAATGCAGGTTCCATAACGGGAGTCCCGAGCCTGTGTGTTGGGGCTCTGGCAACCTTATCCGATGGCGCTGCAGGCGGAGTATGGAGCAGTACCAATACGACCGTTGCGACAGTTGGCGGCACAGGCATTATTGCAGGAGGTTCCGCGGGGACAACCACGATCAGTTATACAGTCAGCGGACCATTCTGTGCATCAGTGGCCACCAACGTTGTGACCGTAAACCCATTACCAAGCGCGGGTGTCATCACAGGACCTTCAGTTGTTTGCGTTGGCGCCTCAATTACATTATCAGATATTGTAACAGGCGGCGTATGGAGCAGCAGCAATTCTGTTGTGGCTGTTTCCGGAAGTGTTGTTGTTACAGGGATAACACCTGGTACGTGTACAATCAGTTATATAGTTACGAATGTTTGTGGTTCTGATACAGCAACTAAAACCATAACAGTTATGCAGTTACCGGATGCCGGAGTAATTACCGGGCCTCAAGGCGTATGTGCAGGCGCATCCATTACATTATCAGATACCGTTTCAGGTGGCGTTTGGAGCAGCAGCAATACGATAGTGGCTGTGTCCGGAAATAGTGTTACCGGAATAACGGCCGGCGCCTGTACAATCAGCTATACGGTTACAAATTCCTGTGGTTCCAATACGGCAACAAAGGCAATAACGGTTAATCCATTACCGGATGCCGGAACAATTACCGGACTTTCGGGAGTATGTAAAGGCGCGATCTTTCAATTATCTGAAACAGTTCCCGGAGGTAAGTGGAGTAGTAGTAATGTATCCATAGCAGGTATTGACAGTGTATCAGGAATGGCAAATGCGATGTCTGCCGGAACAGCAATAATAACTTATACGACGGCGCCAAGTGCTTATGGCTGTATAAACTCAACAACATTTCCATTAGCTGTATCCGGAATGCTGATTGCCGGTAATATTTCACAAGTGACGTGTTATGGCAGCAATAATGGCAGTATTGTTACCAGCATCAGCGGAGGTAGCGGCCCTTATCAATATACCTGGTCGAAAGGCGAGACTTCATCAGTAATTAATAATCTGCCTTCCGGTTCTTACACACTACAGGTAAAAGACATCTCCACACAATGCGTTGCAACGGATAGTTTCATTATTACACAGCCTGA
>CAISOH010000424.1 GCA_903887005.1 uncultured Bacteroidota bacterium
AAATAAATTTAATAGTATTGTATGTATTATACTATGTAAATTAAGAGCTTGATATATATTTATTGAAACTATAATGAATAATTGTAATATTTATACATGTGAAAAATTATTTTTTTTTAAAATAACCACCTTAATTGTTAATGAGTGAATCAATAATTATCTTTATTCCAATTATGTTAGTACTTTTACTGAATACAGTTTATGATCGTTTACGGAGCCAGCGGGCATGGAAAAGTAATTATTGAAATATTGGAAAATTCCAATACACAGAATATTGAGATATGGGATGATGCGGATAAAACACCGGTATGGGGTTACCCTGTACGGCAGCCATTACTTCCCGGTGTACTTGTTGATGATAAAATGATCATCAGTATTGGCGATAATTCCATGCGAAAAAAGGTTGCGGAGCGTATTGGTAAAAACATTAAATTTGGCACTGCAATTCATTCCAATGCGTTTATTTCTAAAAGGGCTTCTTTTGGTGAAGGCACTGTGATAATGGCGGGAGTTGTTGTGAATGCCGATAGTAAAATAGGAAAACATTGCATTATTAACACCAGTGCTTCCATAGATCATGATTGTGTGCTTGGAGATTACGTACATATTTCGCCTAATGCTACTTTAAGCGGCGATGTTCTAGTCGGGGAAGGTACTCATATTGGTTCCGGAGCATCGGTAATTAATGGAATAAGAATTGGTAAATGGTGTACAATTGGTGCAGGAGCAGTCGTCATCAGAGATATCCCTGATAATTCAACTGCTGTAGGAAATCCTGCAAAAATTATTAAAGTTAAACAACAGGAATAAATGAAACCTAAAATATGGCTGTCATCGCCACACATGGGAGGTACAGAGGAGCAGTTTGTTAAGGCTGCTTTCGATTCAAATTGGATTGCTCCCCTTGGCCCGAACGTCAATGGTTTTGAACAAGACCTGGAATTATTTTTAGATAATGATTGCCATGTAACTGTAATGAGTTCTGGTACTGCCGCTCTGCACCTTGGTCTTATTTTGCTTGGTGTAAAGTCTGGCGATGAAGTGATTTGCCAGAGTATGACATTTTCTGCTACGGCTTTTCCAATCTCATATATTTGTGCTAAGCCAATATTTGTGGATAGTGAGTCAGATACCTGGAATATTTCTCCATCATTTTTGGAGGAGGCGATAAAGGACCGCATAGCAAAAGGTAAAAAACCAAAAGCAATAATACCAGTTCACCTGTATGGTATGCCGGCGAAGATGGATGAAATTTTGGCAATAGCAAGGCATTACAAAATTCCTGTTCTGGAAGATGCTGCAGAATCTTTAGGGTCGTCTATTCATGGCCGTAATTGCGGTACTTTCGGCGATATTAGTGTGCTGTCTTTTAACGGCAATAAAATAATAACTACATCAGGAGGTGGCGCGCTTGTTTCACATAATCCGGATATAGTTAAAGACGCACGATTCCTGTCCACCCAGGCACGTGATGAAGCTCCTCACTACCAGCATTCACAAATAGGTTACAATTACCGCATGAGCAATCTATGCGCAGGCGTGGGCCGCGGACAAATGGAAGTGCTCGCAAAGAGAATTGCCCAGCGAAGGAGTATATATGATAAGTATTATAACAAACTGAAAGATAAAAAGGGAATTTATTTTCTGAATGAACCAGATGGATTTTTCAGCAACAGATGGCTTACCACTATTCTTATTAATCCTGATGAAGCTGGCTTTACAAGGGAGGATATACGTTTATCTTTAGAAAAAGAAAATATTGAATCGCGCCCATTATGGAAACCTTTGCATTTGCAGCCTATATTTAATTGTTACCCATTTTATGGCGATGGAACTTCTGAAAAATTATTCCAGAACGGACTATGCCTTCCTTCAAGTACCAATCTTAATGAGAGCGATTTTAATCGGATATTTGAAGTGATTGATTCCGTATTTAAATGATTTTTTAGTATTAATCTGACTCCAGGTAACTTTACCGATAATTATCATTCATGGGTATTCCTGCTTTGAAACAAGAGCGATTTCATTTTTTAGATGGCTTAAGGGGTATCGCTTCATTAATGATTGTGTTTCATCACTCATGTACTGCCAATATTGTCAAGTTTATAAATTACCTTAAAATCCCATTTTTAGGCTCCTGTTTCTCACATTTTACACAGTCAGGTGTAGAACTTTTTTTTGTTTTAAGTGGCATTGTCTTGCTTCGTCCCTATTTGAGAAAGCAGAGAAAATTCAAAGTTGGTGATTATTTCATAAGAAGAATAAAAAGAATATACCCCCCTTATTTGGTTGCATTGATTTTTGCCGGTTGTGTCAGTTGGTATATTAATGCCTATCCTACATGGTACACATTTACTGTTTATCATATGAAGTTGGAATGGACAGAACTTTTTAAAGAGTCCTTTATTATCAGCTTTAATGAGCGGTATTATAATCTTGCATGCTGGAGTTTATCTATTGAAGTATTATTTTATCTGCTGGTCCCTTTTTGTGTTATTCTATTTCCATCCCGGGAGAAAATTAATAACAGGCTGATGATGCTTATGCTTTTATCTACATTGGTAGTATCTGTTTCCATTCAACTTTGGCTTACACAATACCACCCGGAAATATATACTTATAACCATATAAACTCTACAGCATTCCTTTTTATAGCCTACCCTGTTTGTTTTTTATTAGGGATACTTCTTGCTGCAAAAGATTTTGGTCGTAAAGAAGCTTATAGTTTTATAATAACCGGGATATTCTTCATAGCTGCTTCCCTGCTTTATATGCCACTTGGAAACCCCGGCTACGGCTTTGTTTATGCAGGTATAGTCATATTATCATTTAATTCCGGCTCATTCAAACACTTCCTGAGCAAACCTATTATGCTTTGGATCGGGGAACGTTCTTATTCCTTGTTCCTGGTACATTTCCCTGTTTTTTATCTCACAGACCAAATCGTTGCGAATTTAACACCGGGGCGGAATGCATGGTATGCAATTATGTCCAGGGGAATCGGGCTGCCAATGGCTTTATTTGCTGCTATGCTGCTTTTCCATTTTGTGGAAAGACGGCAGGCCCGGGGGCTCATTACAGGTGATATTTTTTGGCCATGGCAGGTAAAATATTTGAATAGATCAGAGGTGCTTCAGGATGAACTGGTTATGACTGGTACGCCAAAAATATGATTCAATAATGGTTTTATTTTTTACTTATTATTTATATAGATGCAACAACAATGGCAACGGGCAATAGAAGATGCCTATAATAACAGGGAATTACTTAAAGAGGAAACTTATATCAGTGCCGTAAGATCGGTGATTGAAGAAGTTGACAAGGGCCGGCTACGGGTTGCGAAGCCTGTTCCGGGTGGATGGGAAGTTCAGGAATGGATAAAGAAAGCTATCCTTTTATATTTCGGGATACAACCGATGCAAACCTGGGAACTGGCCCCTTTTGAGTTTTATGACAAGATGCTGCTGAAAAAAGACTATGCGTCCCTTGGGGTGCGGGCAGTGCCTCATGCTGTTGCCCGCTATGGCGCCTACCTTGCCCGGAATGTAGTCTTGATGCCTTCTTATGTAAACATAGGCGCATATGTAGATGAGGGTACAATGGTGGATACGTGGGCAACCGTTGGGTCTTGTGCGCAGATAGGAAAGGGCGTACATCTGAGCGGCGGTGTGGGTATCGGTGGTGTGCTGGAACCCTTGCAGGCCTCCCCTGTAATAATAGAAGACGGATGTTTTATCGGATCTCGGTGCATAGTGGTTGAAGGTGTGATAGTTGAAAAGGAAGCGGTGCTGGGCGCTAATGTCGTATTGACCCAATCAACAAAAATAATAGATGTGAGCGGGGCCGAACCTAAACAATACAAGGGTCGTGTACCTGCCCGCAGCGTGGTAATTCCCGGCAGCTACACCAAGAGTTTTCCTGCGGGTGACTACCAGGTGAGTTGCGCCCTTATCATCGGGGAGCGAAAACCATCTACTGACCTGAAAACCAGTTTGAATGATGCATTAAGGGAATTTAATGTTTCGGTTTAAGCTGATAGTAGATAGTAGATAGTAGATAGTAGATAGTAGATAGTAGATAGTAGATAGTAGATAGTAGATAGTAGATAGTAGAAAGTAGAAAGTATTGTTTTTAGTATAATAACGAGCTAAATATTGTTATTTGCCAAGCTTTTTTTATGTTATGGCGCCAATAAATGATATTTGTTGAGGTCCTGGGGTGTCCCACACCTTTTTTCGGTGTGGAACACCTCTGCTATATCGTCGAACGTTATATGAAGTCATTTTAATGATTTTTAACCCAAACAAACTAATTTTGTCATTCTGAGCTTGCCGAAGAATAATTTTGTCATTCTGAGCTTGCCGAAGAATAATTTTGTCATTCTGAGCTTGCCGAAGAATAATTTTGTCTTTCTGAGCTTGCCGAAGCATCAAATTTTGTAATTATTAATAACAAAAAACAATCCAAATTCCAAATTCCAAATTCCCAATTCCTGACAAAAAATGCACATACTACTGGATATTGACTGGAATTTTTTCGACCGTGAATATATGGGCGAAAAGGTGACTAATTATGTATGGTTCCTCGGTATTGTTGTAGGCACGATGATACTTAAAAAGCCCATTGCCTCCCTGCTTACAAACATCAGCAGCCGGCTTGCAGACAGATATAGCTATATGAAGCACAAAGATGCTATCCGCGATATGCTTTTTAAGCCGTTGGAAAGCCTGCTGCAAACAGTATTGTATTTTCTGGCTACCGAACAACTTGCCAACTTACTGGACCGTACCACTTTTCACCATCTGATTTTCACTAAAAGAAAAGTGGATGTAAACCTTGGCGACATAACCGATCATATATTTCTTTTTCTGTTTATTATTTTCCTCACACAAGTTATTACCCACTTTGTTGATTTTATATACTACCTGCGTATTGGCAAAGCAAAGGCTGATAAAAATATTTCGCGGCAGCAAATGCTGCCCCTGTTCAAAGAAATGTCGAAATTGCTGGCCTGGATATTATGCATTTTCTGGATACTTGGCAGCGTATTTCATGTTAACATCCCCGCGCTCATAACCGGCCTTGGAATAGGTGGCGTGGCTATTGCGCTGGCGGGTAAGGAAACAGTTGAAAATTTCTTCGCAGCCTTTACCATCATGTCCGACAAGCCTTTCCAAACAGGGGAAACAATAAAGCTTGGAGAAATTGAGGGGGTAGTAGAACGTATAGGTTTCAGAAGCACGCGCCTTCGGAACCTGGATGGTTCCGCATATATCATACCAAATCAAAACCTGGTAAGCCAGAACCTTATCAATCTTTCCAACCGTGACAAGCGGGGCATGAAAATAGTTGCCAATATCAAATATGGGATAACCCATGAAGCAATGCAGGCACTTATTGCCAGGCTAAAAGATGTTTTGCTGAATACCCCTCCGGTAAAAGAACCTATTGAGGCTTTTATCGAAACCTTTGATAAAGAAACTTTCCAGCTTATCATTTCCTATTCCCTGCCCCACCCTTTACCGGACGACGCCAGCCTCAATGCGCTGAAACGGGAGATCAACCTGAAAGTTTTTGAGGTCATTGGAAGCAATGCTACTTTGGGCACGGCTGTGGGAACGAGTTAGCCTTTTGTGGAATTTGGAATTGGTAATTTGGCCCTTCGGTAAAAACTCAGGGTGACAAGATTGTTTCACGGTTTCTTTTTCGGGATTGCGCAATTCTAGTTTGATTTTTTTATTTTGGTGATTGTTGCGCAGTTTTATATTGAAAATCAATTAGTTAGTAAAATTTTGTGCTCAAATTCTTGCGCATTCTTTGCGCTCGGTTGCTCATTCTTTGCCAATTCATTGCTCAGAATATATTTAATTTTTTCGGTAATGGGTTCTGATATTGTCATAAATTTATAATTGTACAGTTTTTAGACGATTTTTTTTTATTTTCTTTTGTAGCGTATTAATCTATTGTTTTCAATTAGTTGTTTAAATTATGACCTGAAAAAACTGGACAAAATCTGGACGTTTTCACTACATTGACCTCTCCCCGACCCTCATAAAAAGGTTCCTGATATTCCTGCCTGGAATCATATTCAACATCAATTCAGACACCCGTCCAATCACCCCAGCCGAATTAAACCGTCGTTTAATTCGGCATCCCCTCTTTGAAAAAAAGCGGGGAGTTTTCCAGCTCTTGTGGGTATTTTCAGCTTTTGGGGAACAAAGTTCAAATAAGATTTTGGATTTGGCAAATTGAAGTTTTATGATAATACGCTTTTTGCGCTATCATATACAGCTATGTGTATATCATAGATCTTTTTTTGGTGATAATTATTTGAGGGATAATGTGGTATATGTTATAAACTGCTTCGCCTAGGTCCAAGTCCGAAAATGGGCTGTTTTTGGGGTTGGGATTTTTGAGATTAAATAATTTTTATATGGCTGTATCTGTCCGGCACGAGACACAGGGCGTTGCCCTCCAGGCGTTACAAACGCTATTCCGGTGCATCCGCGAAACATTCGCGGACGAGTAGCTATATATCTAAACTTCAACAGCCCGCGCTTCTGCCGTCTGACACCCTTGGGGGTGTACAGGGAAGCCTGTGCTACGGGATTATTTTTTGTTTTCGGAAGAACGTAATGGGGGAAACAAAATACACCAATTTGGTACCGATAGCTAACGGAAGAAAACCATCACTATCCTTCTATTACTCATAGCAGGCCCTGACGGAGACACACACCAAACGACGATTTTATTTTTTATTTCATGGACGACTAAAGCCAAATGGAGAGTTTTGCTTAATTTACGTTGTGTCTTGAAAGTACGGCAATCAGAGATTGACCGCCTGCAGGACGTAGATAAAATCTACGCCCAACTACCACATTTATTTTTTAGAACAATACGGCCAACATGGGATTTTTCAACTTAAAATATCGTTTGTTAGCACTATTCTTCTGATACTTCTTTTATCGTCAAAAGGAACAATGAAGTCAGCATGGTCTATTCTTGAATCCATATCTATAAAATCTAATTCTGGTTTCCTGCTAGTATTAATTAGATCAACGTATGTGCCATAGTCTAAAGTATAAACATTATGTCGAACCCCAGGATTATCTTTATCGGCATACCCTCTTTTAATAAAATGAATTACTCTTGCATCGAAGAGTTTCTGTATAGTTTCATGTTTTTCTAATTCTCGAGGTATCAAAAATGATCTTGCTTTTTTCTTACCAATAACCTCATCAACGATATTGGATAATATCCTATTTAATGTATCATCTAAGTTTTGAGCTTTATCTCGCTCAAACCATTGCCTAGAAGACTCTAGAACAGATTTCTTATCTATTTTATTTTTGCCTTGTCGTTGCGATGCAAAATAGGATAAAGTAAAAATGTTAAGCATGTCTCGTATTACTCCTTCAGATGCTCTTACTAATTCTTGGAAGTTGGAACTATCCGTAAATAATGTTCTAATAAAATCTTTTTCATTTTTTATAGAAAACGTATTGCGAAAATAATTTACAGGCAATTCATTTAAAATATGTTTGTACAATATTTCACTAAAATTATTAGTTATTGTATCAGGATTTCTATCAAAAACATAATAATCATCCAAATCAAGATTAGTCGAAATGTCACTTCCTAATTCAAAACCAATTTTATTGTTTTTCTGAATAGAAATTGAAAAGTTGGAACGATATTCTAATGCGGCAATTTTTATTGAAATTTGAGGAACTGGTAAAAAACTACGTTTAAGAAATTCTGCTAACAATGGTTGGAGATCAATAGGAAGAGAAGACCATTCATCTATCAGTAAATATATTTTTGACTGGGTATATTCTATTATTTTCCTTAAAGAATAATTCAAATCAGGGAAATGGATTTTTTCCACACTCGTAACAGAATATTTAGATGTTCTTTCAATATCCAGTCCAGAATTATCTTTTGCTCCTAAGGATATATTGATAATATCTTTGGGATTAACTGATAATGATAATCCACCTTCGTAATTCGTTTTATCTAATGTCCTTTCAGTTATTTCTTTTGCGTTAATTATTTCATTTTTTGAATTTATCGCTTTCGATAAATCGTCCAATGCTCCAAGTGCTTTATCTGAATCTACAGGTGCTTCATTAAATACAAAACTTAGAACCTTATCATATACTTCATCGACAATATTTTTAAACCTAAGTTCAAGTACCAAATGCAACACGCTTAGTCAATTTACGGCCGGGGGTACCCCCGGACGTAAATTGACTAAGAATCCTAA
>CAISOH010000425.1 GCA_903887005.1 uncultured Bacteroidota bacterium
CCTCGCAATACTACGCAGGGCTAATATTGTTTTAACTGAACGCATGGGCAAGGAGATATACTACTCCTTAAACAATGCTCGCATTGAACAAGTTGCTGCATTTGCCACGAATCTTACAGCCGAGCAGAGTTAGTATATTCAACATCTAATTAATCACTTCAAAAATCAAAACCAACTAATGAACAAAGCAGAATTGATTGAAAAAATCGCAAAAGATGCCGGTATAACTAAGGTACAGGCAAATGAAGCACTTGACTCCTTTACATCCACTGTTACTGGTGTACTCAAAAAGGGTGATAAAGTAACACTCGTTGGATTCGGCACCTTTTCTGTAGCGGCCCGTGCTGCCCGTAATGGTCGTAATCCGCAAACGGGAGCTACCATTAAAATCAAAGCTCGCAAAGTGCCGAAATTCAAAGCGGGCAAATTGCTATCAGAGAAGGTTGCAGCTAAGAAATAGATACACTCTATTCTTAAAATACAAATCAAACAGCAGGGAACTTTGTTTCGTGCTGGTTGATTTGTATAATAGCATGGAGGAAAACCTCTCTAATTTATTTTTTTTTTTTTGCTATTTTGTGATAGATGCTGTCTTTTGAATACTTATCTTTTTTATAAGCCCTATTAGTACACCTATGTTGTAAAAATTGTTCAACAAAACACTTGAGGTATAATCAGCATTATAATCAATTGCAGCGATTCTTGCGCAGAAATCCCCAGTCCCAGTTGCTAATTTTAAGAAAGATATATAAACTGTCTGTGGTTCATTATATTCTTTTATAAAACGGTTATAAGCGTCTGATCTTGATAAATACAATGTTGTTAATAATAATACAGCATTTTTTGATTTTCTCCAAATTCATCTAATTTGACTGCGGTATCGCCGTTTAAATGTCTAATTTGAATCAGAGTTTATTTCTCTTTCTGACTTCAATACTTTTATGAGTAAGGTGTTTTGAAGTTTTATAATTTCAAAAAAAATCAATCAAAAGTTTTTATTTGCCTGTCTTAATAATGCTGATGTTAAGTAATGCTTTAATTCTTTATCTATGGTTGCTATTAATTCTTCTGCGTCAACAAATCCAGATGGTATCATTACAATCATATCAACAGCTTCAATCTTGTCCGTGGACAATCTTGATTTACTGGTGCATTCCATTTGCAACGCTTGAGGACTAATAAATAAACCGCAATATTTACTTTCATAAACATCACAATTGATGAATGAGTAATTATTCTTTCTCAGCTGGCTTGTTTCTTCATCCCAAATAGGTTGAAGATCAATTTCATAATTTTCTTTTAGGTGGCTAATAACCTTTTTGATCGTTGTGGCATTAAATGTTTTCATGACCATTATATCATTAAGGTCGATAAAAGTTTAGAACGCAGTGCGCCTGAGGGCGCACGCTATGGGTTAATTGTGCAATGATATTTTATTGGATTTTTTATTGAAAATGATTTTAAGTAATTATCAACACTGAGTTTCAAATTATTTTAAAAGGGAGCCGAAACAATTTTATATATAATTATAGAATTACAGCAATAAGAAAAATTATGAAAGCAGATACGGCGATTGAGATTGATTTAAAAGAATGGTTTGAAAAGGAATTAACGGAAGAAGATTTGGAATTATTGGCTTTTTTAAAAACTATCGGATTAGAAGATTATTTAGACGTTTGGAAAATGTTGCAATCGAGTAGGAGGTGAGGGATTATTTCCCTCACCGTCCTCTCACACCACCGTACGTGCCGTTCGGCATACGGCGGTTTGTCAGAATAATGGTAACTGTGCTTCTGCTTTACCGTGATAAGTGTTGTAAAATCCTTTGTAG
>CAISOH010000426.1 GCA_903887005.1 uncultured Bacteroidota bacterium
CATTATCGTTCATCCACTGAGATATTTTAATATAACTATTGCCGTCCTTATGCATCTGGTCGATGGTATCAAACAAGAATTGTTGATAGTCTGAGTAGGGTGCCGTCCAGAGGGTGGCTGAATAGTAGTCAACAGAAAGACTAAGATAAAAACGATTGGAAGCATTATATTTGTCGCCAGATGTTACTCCTTTCGGGGAAATACCATCACGGTGGAGTAGGGCAGTTTACAGTTTACAGTTTACAGTTTACAGTTTACAGTTTACAGTTTACAGTTTACAGTTTACAGTTTACAGTTATAGTTTACAGTTATAGCGGCAGTAGCCATGCTATGCCTGCACCGAAGACAGGTTGTGGTCTTGGAAAGCCTTTTAAAAACTTATTGCCTGAATTACAGAGTAATGAATCATACAAAAGTAGTGATGAACTGGAGCTCCGGCAAGGATGCTGCGCTGGCATATCATATGATCTTGCAGCAAGGTACTTTTGATGTGACGCACCTGCTCACTACACTGAGTGAGGAACATGATAGAGTATTCATGCATGGAATAAGGGAAAAACTTCTGGACATGCAGGCGGATCGGATGAAATTGCCCTTGTTGAAAGTAAAGCTTCCGGCAAGCCCTGATGATTCCATTTACAAACAGGCAATGCTGCGCACTATGACTGACTTAAAGGGCAAGGGTGTGCGTGTTGCTGCCTATGGCGATATTTTCCTGGAAGACTAAAAGGAATACAGGGAGCAGCAATTGGCAGCAGCGGGTCTGACGGCCTTATTTCCTTTATGGAAAAAGGACTCTAAAGAATTAGTCAGGTTGGTGGAGCAGTCGGGCATAGAGGCTATAATCGTGTGTGTGAATGAAAAATATCTCGGCAAAGAATTCCTGGGGAAAAAGATAAACGCAGATTTCCTAAACAGCCTGCCGGCAAATGTTGACCCCTGTGGCGAAAATGGCGAGTTTCATACCTTTGTTTATAACGCTCCTTTTTTCAGTTCGTCCATACCAATAGTTACCGGGGAGATTGTTTATAAAACATATAGCCCTACTGATGAAGATGACAAAGGCTGGGATACGGGATTTTATTTTTTGGATGTGGATGTGAGGTGATGTTAGAAAGTTAATTTTAGGGACATTTGGCAGCTTTTTTGTAATTTTATTATTTGGAGAACTTTAATTGAACGCTCCGAATCAAACCAAATTTCACATACAAACTTTAATTTCGTTTATGGACTATAGAGATTTTTTAGAATCAAATTCGGATGTAATGCTCGGCAAACCGGTAATAAAGGGTACCCGGATAACGGTGGAACTGGTATTAAAAAAAATGTCAGAAGGCGCTTCAGTTGAAGACATTATCATGGCATATCCAATCCTTACTATCAACTCTGTTAAGGCAGTTTTAGCTTATGCCTCAGATATGGTGTCTAACGAAACTCTTATTGCTGCTGCATGATATTAGCTGATGAAAACATTCATGGATTTATTATTAACTCACCTTACGCAGAGAAAATGCCAATTAAGCAGCAATTTGATACATAGTTGTGGATAACTTTTTCAATTCGCCATATGCAGCCTTCACTGCAGCCTGATACATTTTAGCCTTCATTGCGAAATGGTTTGTTCCGTTC
>CAISOH010000427.1 GCA_903887005.1 uncultured Bacteroidota bacterium
GTACCTTTGGTCTTGACTAAGATGAATAAATTTTGGAGTCATAAGCAGCACGAAGTTTAGGATTCTTAGTCAATTTACGTCCGGGGGTACCCCCGGACGTAAATTGACTAAGCGTGTTGCATTTGGTACTTGAACTTAGGTGAAAGTTTATGACAACAATCACATAGAAAATTCACGCAAGCGGTACTTTTGAAATTGAAATAATAAACAAAAGGAGGGGAAAATGTCCGAATACAAAAATTCATTCTCGCCGGATGACAGGGATAAGAAAAGAATGAAAGGCGGAGGTGTTTCAAGTGGTATATACGGGTTGGCTTTTATCGGGTCGCTGGTTTATTATATCCAGCATGCGGCTACATTTGGTGCAGGGGTGCTTGGTATTGTAAAAGCATTGTTTTGGCCTGCAGTACTCATTTACAAAATAATGGAATACCTGAAAATGTAAACATTCCCCGGCAGGTTCAATCTATTCACAGTTGATTTCTCACCGGATTTCTTCATCCGGTAATCAAAGCGTTTTCTTATAAAATGCTATCCTTAAAGTGTACCTTTAATGTTGCAGCGTTCAGGATATAAAACAGGATAAAAGCCTGATCGTAATAAATATCTTTAGATTTGCGGACTGATCTGTAATAACCGAATGAAAATTCTAATCATAGAAGATGACCAACGTGTATCCGGTCTTATTAAAAGAGGACTGGAAGAGCAAGGGTATTTAACCGAAGTTGCTTTTGACGGGCAAACAGGCAGAAAGCTGGCATTGACAAACCATTACGACTTAATAATAACCGATATAATTCTACCCAAAATAAACGGACTGGATTTGTGCAAAGAAATCAGGGCTGCAAATTCTGATATTCCCATTATTATGCTTACCGCATTAGGCACCACTGATGATAAGGTTGAGGGCTTTGACGCCGGGGCTAATGATTACCTGGTAAAGCCCTTTGATTTCAGGGAATTACAGGTCCGCATCCGGGAACTGCTTAAACGCAATAACAGCATTATCACCACATTGGGTTATATTCTTAAATACGCCGATCTTGAATTAAATAACCAAACTAAAATCGTAAGGCGTTCAGGTATGGAAATCAGTTTAACACCTAAAGAATTTAAACTGCTTGAATACATGATGCAAAACTTCGAAAGGGTTTTATCAAGAGCGGAAATTGCCGACAAAGTCTGGGATACCCATTTTGATACCGGCACCAACTTTATTGATGTGTATATCAACTACCTGAGGAAAAAAATTGATAAAGATTTCTCAACCAAACTCATTCATACCAAGTCGGGAATGGGGTTTATATTTAAAGAAGAAAAGTAATCATGAAACGACCATGCTGCAATTGAGAATTAGCACACAGAGTAATGGATATTCTGCTCTTGAACCAATTCAAAAGATCGTGGGAGTTCCATCTGGCAATTAAAAAAATAAATAAATATTCAGATGAAAATCCGCAATAAACTTACATTACTATTCACCGGTATTATTGCGGCATTGTTATTAATATTTGCCATGGTCATTTACTTTTCATTTTCCCAAAACCGGGAAGATGAATATTACAGCCTTTTACGTCATACTGCAATAACCAAAGCTAATTTATTATTAGATGCAAAAGTCGCTCATTCCGTTTTACAATTGATTTACCATAACTCAGAAAATACTTTATTCCAGGAAGAAGTGGCCATCTACGATACCACTTTTCATTTGTTGTATCATGATGCTGTGGAGATTGACAAAGTGAAAGAAACCAAACAAATGATTGATGACATTATAAACAAAAAAGAAATTAAATTTTACCAGGGATCCTTGCAGGTAATAGGTATTTTATATCATCAGAATAACAATAATTATGTAATTACCGCAGCCGCCAATGATGTATATGGCTATGCGAAACTGCGCAATCTTGAATATACCCTTATCATTTCATTTTTTATATCTGTGATTTTAATTCTCTTTGCCGGCAGGTTCATTGCAAATAAAGCTTTACAGCCTGTTGCTGACATGGTGGATAAAGTAGAAGAAATAACAGCAACCAATCTCGATCACCGGATTAGTGAAGGAAGTGGTAAAGATGAAATTGCTGAATTAGCAGTAACCTTTAATGCAATGCTCGATAGACTGGAAAAATCCTTTGACGCCCAAAAAGAATTTGTTTCAAATATTTCCCATGAACTAAGAACACCGCTTACAGCTATGCTGGCTGAATTGCAGCTTACAGTCAGCAATGAAAGAAATAACGAAGAATATAAAAAATCCATTAACCACGCCATCAGCGATGCACAAAAATTAGTAAAGCTGTTTAATGGCCTGCTGGATTTGGCAAAGGCAAGCTATGATCAAACAGAAATTACTTTTAAAGAACTCCGCCTTGATGAAATTTTAATGGATGCCCGTAATGATGTACTTCATGATATAAATGGTTTCAGGGTGAATATCATCTTTGAACATGAAATTGAAAACGATGATTTCATTTCAGTAAAAGGCAATGAATATTTATTGAAAGTAGCCTTTATGAACCTGATGGAGAACGGATGCAAATTTTCAGAAGAAAATGAATCAACTGTAGCCATCACTTATTTTAAAGATAAAAGCATTCTTCGTTTTCATGATAACGGGATTGGAATCAGTGAAGAAGATTTGCCCCACATATTCACGCCTTTTTACAGGGGTACGAATAAACGATATGCGGCCGGAAATGGCATCGGACTGTCACTTACCAAAAAAATAATCAGGCTCCATAAAGGGGATATATCCGTTTCTTCAAAGGTGGATGAGGGCACTACATTTACCGTAGAGTTGCCACATGTATAAGGGATTATACTGTCTCTAATAAAATTCTAATGATTTTCTAAAAGTTCTCTAATGACCTTTTAAAGTCAGCGGGTTTACCTTTGCATCGTAATTAAAAACAAAAGAAATTATGGACTCTGGTCCCAGACGAAATATATTATTCGCTATCTCCTTTACCTAGGATTGCTTTTGCTTTCCCTGTAAATGGGATCTAAAAGCAAAAGCCATGCAAAAGAACTTTATACACTACACATTATTTCCATTAATAGCGTTAAACACAAGTGCTTATGCCAGAGATGTTCCTGCAAGCCCGGCCTGCCTTACAAATGACAAAGCCAATCAAGACACTATCAATAATAAAGCGCGATTAAACTATCATTTCCAGACTACAATTAAAGGTCAGCAGCAATCGGGCCCAGGCGGTACTTTTTATTTAAATGTGCGAAACTCTCCGAAGAATTCAGCCGCTCTCGAGGTTATCAAATTAATAACAGTGTTTTAAAATTAATGCCAGATGGAAACATTGAATCAAAAAGAACAGGTAAAAAGCAAAATCCCTTTTTATAAAACAGGGAAGAGTGGTTTTGATGCTGCCGTAACGAAGAAGCTAAAAGATGTATCCGGAAGCGATAACGATACTTTTTTGTCATTGCTCGGCAGCAATATGAACGGGCTTACCGAAGACCAGGTAAAAGAAAAGCAGGAACAATTCGGGCTAAATGAGATTTGGCACGAGAAAGCGCCTTCGTGGTTCAAACAATTATTACATTCCTTTTTATTCCCTTTTAACGGGGTTCTCGTTACTATCGCTGTTATTTCCTACGTAACTGGTGTTATAAACCCGGAAGACCGGGATTATAAGACCATCATTTTACTAACTATAATGATCCTGCTTAGCTCATTGATCCGGTTCTGGCAGGAATTCAGGAGCAACCAGGCTGCGGAAACATTAAAAGGAATGATAAAAACTACTGCTACTGTATTGCGGCAGGAAGAGTCAGCCATTGCGAGTAAAAAAGAAATTGACATTAAAGAATTGGTGCCGGGTGATATAGTTTTCCTTTCAGCGGGCGACATGATACCGGCTGATTGCAGGATCATTCAATCGAAAGATCTGTTTATCAGCCAGTCTATGCTCACAGGCGAATCATTGCCCGTTGAAAAGCGAGGTATTCTGATTACAGACGCTGATAAAAAATCGCCGCTTGATTTAGAGAACATCTGCTTTATGGGAACAAATGTGGCAAGCGGCACTGCTATTGCAATTGTTGTAACAACCGGCAACCAGACTTATTTCGGTTCACTGAGCAAAGCCATTACCAGCAAGAGTGTGGAAACCAGTTTCGATAAAGGAGTAAAAAGTGTAAGCTACCTGCTGATACGTTTTATGATCGTAATGGTACCATTGGTATTTATTATTAACGGATTAACGAAGGGCACCTGGCTGGAAGCGCTGCTGTTTGCTATAACGGTAGCTGTTGGCTTAACGCCGGAAATGCTGCCTATGATAGTCACCACCAACCTTGCAAAAGGCGCTGTGAACATGAGCAAACAAAAAGTAATTGTGAAGCGTCTTAATGCCATCCAGAATATCGGGGCTATGGATATTCTATGCACGGATAAAACAGGTACGCTTACATTAGATAAGATTGTTCTGGAAAGGCATCTCAATGTATATGGTGTAGAAGATGACGAGGTGCTTAACTGGGCTTACCTGAACAGCTATTACCAGACCGGGCTGAAAAATCTGCTTGACGTCGCTGTGCTGGAACATGCTGAGTTACATGATCTGCTGAAAGTGGATGACGCCTATAAAAAAATAGATGAAATTCCTTTTGATTTTCAGCGGCGAAGGATGTCTGTAATATTGGAAGTAAGCAACCATAAACACCTCCTGATATGCAAGGGCGCGGTTGAGGAGATGCTTAACGTTTGTACACATGCCATAGACCCCGGGGAAGATAATTCTATCCAGTTTGCTACAGATGAAATAATTCCTATTGATGCGGCGACCAGGGAGAAGATATTAAAGATGAGCCGTAAATTGAATGAAGAAGGCTTAAGAGTATTGATAGTAGCCATTAAAGAATATGACGAACGTCCCCTGACCTATTCTGTCGCTGATGAAAGTAACATGACTTTAACGGGCTTTATTGGCTTTCTTGATCCTGCAAAACCTTCTGCAAAAACTTCTATTCTTGCCCTGCAAAAACTAGGTATAAATATTAAAGTGCTTACAGGTGACAATGAAATTGTTACAAAAAAGATTTGCCGGGATGTTGGTGTTACTATTAATAGTCTTATGCTTGGCGATGAATTGGATAGTACCAGCGATGAGGAATTAATAAAGAAGATTGACGACATTAATATTTTTGCGAAATTAAATCCATTCCAAAAAAGCCGCATAATAAAAGTACTTCAGCTAAAGGGGCATACAGTCGGCTTTATGGGAGACGGTATTAATGATGCCGCTGCCTTGCGGGATGCTGATATAGGAATTTCCGTTGACACCGCTGTTGACATTGCCAAGGAAAGCGCAGACATCATATTGCTGGAGAAAGATTTAATGGTGCTTCGCAAAGGTGTGATATATGGCCGCAGGACGTTCGGCAACATCATTAAATACATCAAGATGGCGGCCAGCAGCAATTTTGGCAATATGTTCAGCGTATTAGGCGCCAGTGCATTCCTGCCTTTTCTTCCTATGTTGCCTATCCAGATACTGCTGCAAAACCTGCTGTATGATGTTTCGCAAATCTCCATTCCATGGGATAGAATGGACAGGGACTACCTTGATATTCCCCGTAAATGGGATTCTAAAGGTATAGGCAAGTTCATGCTGTTCATCGGCCCTATCAGTTCTGTTTTTGATTATGCAACATTTGCGGTATTGTTTTTCGTTTTTAAAGCAAATTCACCCGCACACCAGGCATTATTCCAATCAGGCTGGTTCATCGAAGGGCTTCTTTCGCAAACGCTGATCGTCCATATGATAAGGACAAAAAAAATTCCTTTTATCCAGAGTTGGGCAACGGCTCCTGTTTTGGCGCTCACCTCTCTGATAATGGCTATTGGTATTTTTATTCCGTTCTCACCTGTGGCTGCGGCATTCAAAATGCAACCATTACCATTGACCTATTTTCCATGGCTTATCGGGATACTGTTAAGTTATTGCGTATTGACACAATTAGTGAAAATATGGTTCATCAAAAAATTTAATCAGTGGCTATGAGTAATAAAAATGTCCGATGGCTGGTTGCCATAATTTTTATCGCAGTTTTGGTCACGGTAATTGACTGGTTTTTAAACCACCATAAAATATAAAATCATTGATCAAAACGGCTGGTTTTGCCAGTGCGGGCATGTAAAAGACATTTCAACTGTTTTGATCAATGACAGGAATTCTTATAAATAATCCTTAAACAAATTTCTTAATTGAGAAATATTTAATGGTTTTTCAATAAAACCGGAAACAAGCGGATTGTTATTTGATTTTACTTTGTCTTCTATCGCTATGGATGATGAGAGTATATAAATTTTAAACTGTCGCTTAACGCCTTCAGGAAAGTTAATAAACCTGTCTAATACATCCCATCCGCTTAAAACAGGCATATTAATGTCAAGTAAAAGGATTGTATCATTTTGGCGGGTAATTGGGTACTTTGTTTGTATGTATTCAAGCCCGGCCACAGGTGAAATAAAAGTTACAATATCTGCATCAGGGAATATTAATTGAATATACTTCTGGCAAATATGGTTGTTTATTGAGTCATCGTCAATGACAATAAAATCGGGCGTGCTTAGCTTTTCCATTTTACGGATCTTTTATTAATTAAGGAAAGTTGACAAAATATTTTCAAATACAATTGTAAAAGTAGTTCCTTTATTTACTTCGCTTTCAATAGTTATTTTACCGCCCAGGGTTTCCACCTGGGTCTTCACCATGAATAATCCCATTCCTTTTCCTTCTGTATGATCATGAAAACGTTTATACAGGCCAAACACCTGGTCGCCTTTATTCTTAAGGTCAATGCCAAGTCCATTGTCTTTAAAGATAAGTTCGACCCGGTTATTTCCCTTTATGCTGGTAATTTCAATGATTGGCGCAATATTGGGTTGCCGGTACTTAATACTGTTGGAGATCAGATTGAAAAAGATACTGTACAGATAGCTTTTTATAGTAAACATTCCGTCAACTGCTGAGAAATCACTAATAATCTTCACATCTTCATTCCGCAGCAGGTTGTCAATACTAATATTGATATCTGCTAAAAGTTCAGAGAATTTTATTAATTCCCTATTTTCATTCACCTGGTGTTTTACCTGCAATACGGAATTAAGGTCTTTAATTACAGTATCCAGTTTATTAACAGAGGAAGAAAGCATTTTAACCATATTATTTTCTTCTTTATTATCAGGTTCTTCCATCTGCAGCAAATCCGAAATTCCAATAATATTCGCTACAGGCGCCCGCAAATTATGGGAAACGATATAAGAGAATTGTTCCAGGTCCTTGTTGCGCAAAACAATATCAGCCAACATCTTATTCCGTTCCTGTTCAGCTTGTTTTGACTCAGTAATGTCTGTTATTGTACCAACCATTAATATAACTTCATTTTTGTCATTGAATTTAAGGCCTCCCAATCCATGCACCCAACGCTCTTCCTTATCATTAATACGAACGATTTTATATTCTTTATCAAATCTGTTTTTGTTTCCTAATACCTCCGCAATAAAATAATCACTCATCATTTTTCTATGGTCCGGATGAACGATATTCAGCCAGTTTTCAACAGTTCTGTCATAATCAGGCCCGATCCCAAAAATGTTATCCAGAATAGCAGAACTCGTCCACTTGCCCGCAACCATATCCATTGCATAGGTGCCAAGATGAGCAATATCCTGGGTTTCATGTAAAAACTTCTCACTATTCCGCAGCGCTTCTTTTGCATTCAATCGCATGATAGTATTCCCAATGCTTAAACATAAATCTTCCAAAAAGCTTATTGTATCACTGGTAAAAGCATTTTGTTTCTTTTGATTGATTTGCAACGTTCCTACAATACTTCCATGTACTTTAATGGGGCTAATCATTATGGAACCATATCCAAAATGGATACAGGTATTACGGGGATGCAATCTCTGGTCCTGGTCTTCAGATAATTCTAATAATGGATAAGAGTTATTGGTCACAAAACTTCCCGCCTTCGTTAATATAGATTCTGTATTTTGTATATTGCCTGATAAAACTAACCCACAGGTACATTCCAGAATCGCATTACCATCTTTGTCCCTGCATACATTCCCATCTTTGTCCCGGGCAATCAATGTATTTTCCTTTTTAAGAAAACTATTAGTAAAACCTATCTGTTCATAATATGGGAAGTCTTCGCCATACTTAAGGGGAATTCCCACTGCGGATAAATCCAATTCATTATAAATAATCTTGATGACATCTCTCATTATTTCTCTTAGCTCAAGATTTGAATTCAGAGTGGTTAAGACCGCATTCGAAAGAAGTTGAAGTTGTTCTGTTCGCTTACGATCGCTAATGTCACGGATAATTGCACAATAGTATTTCCCTTTATCCGATTCCCAGTAACTGACTGAAATTTCTAAAGGGAATAAAGTTCCGTCTTTTCTTTGCCCGTTTACTTCAAGTACTTTACCTATAATATTAGATTGTGATGTCAAAACATGCTTTCTGAAAATATCCGAATGGTCTTTCCTGTAACCTTCCGGCATTAAAACTGAAAGTGATTGCCCTGAAATCTCTTTTTCAGTGTATCCAAATGTTTTTTCTGCGGAATTATTCCAGAAAATAATATTTCCTTCGTCATTGAAAAGTACTACGGTGTCCTGGGCAGATTGTAAAACAGATTTGAATCTTTGCTCTGATTCTAATAATTCAATTTCTTTTTCCTTTAAATCTGTAATATCATGTACAACCGCGTATGCACCAATTGGTTTACCTTCCGGATTATATTCAATATGACGAAGTGTATGCAGATGCCTGAACTCGCCATCCGTTCTTACTATCCGGTGGTAGAAGCTTACATTACTTAATGTAGCGTCTGCATTGCTTAAAATATTCTTTACACGTTCACGGTCTTCTCCAAATACAAAAGACAAAAATGCCCCATGCGATAGTATATTTTCTTCAACCGGCAATCCATAAATTTTGCATAATTGCTCAGACCATATATTTATTCCAGTGGCATAATCAATTTCATATCCGCCATAGTTTGCAATTTCCTGCGCCTGTTTTAGCCGCTCATTCCTGTAATGCAATGTTTCTTCCGCAGATTTCCGCAGATTTTCATTTTCAAATACATCTAAAGCAAATGAAACGTCTAAACCTACATCCTCCAGCAATTTGATTTCTTCAGTATCAAAAAAGTTAACTTCAGAAGCATATAGTGTAAACGTGTAAATTATCTTGCCGGATTTCTTTATTGGTAATGAAATTGACGAATGATAGCCCGAAATTAATGCAATTTCTTTCCAGGGTATCATCTTAGGATCTTTCCCGATATCATTGCAAACTACACTTCTTCCTTCGCGGCTTGCCACCCCTGTAGGTCCATTTCCTTCCGGCTCATTTTCATTAGTACTTATTTTTATTCCGGAAAGATAATTGTGTTCATCTCCTGCAAATACATATGGTGTTACCCTGTTTGATTTTTCGTCAATGAATCCCATCCATGCCATTGCAAATTTCCCGACTTCTGTCGCAATACCACAAATTTTATTTAAAAGAGTTTGTTCATCATTGCTATGCACAATAATATGGTTAACATCGCTGATGAATGCATAGAGGCGATTTATCCTGACAAGATTTTCCTCGGATACTTTCAATTCAGTAATATCCTTAGATACTATATATACACTTACGCAATTACCATAAATATCAGATTCATAAGTTCCGCGGGTTTGTATATGCCTTACACGCCCATCCTTTCTGATAATCCGGTGGAAAAAATCATCATTACTTTTTTGGGCAATTGATTCGCTGATAATCTTCTTCACATAATCCTGGTCATCAGGGTGTATGAACGAGAAAAAGACTTCAGTGGATTGGATATTATCATCTGGTGAAACTCCAAAAATATTACATAATTCTTTTGACCAGATTGCAGTACCGGAAGATAAGTCCAATTCACAACTTCCATAATGTGCAATTTCCTGGGATTGCAACAGATGCATATTATTATACGCCAATTGTTCTTCGGCCTTACAGCGTTGTCTTTCCTTTTCAAAAACATCTAATGTAAATGAAATGTCATATGCGACTTCCTCCAGCAGCCTAATATTTTCTTCATTAAAAAAATCCGCTTGTTCAGAACATAAATTGAATATACCAACAACTCCACCAGAACTTTTAAGGGGTAAAACAATATACGAGTGCCAATTGCGCATGGTAGCTAATGGTTTCCAGTTTTTCAAAAAGGGATCATTTTCCACGCAATTACTTACATAATATGACCCGGTACGAATAACATGATCCACCGGCCCATCAACATCATAAATAATATCGGTAAATTTCCCAATGTCTTCCGGTTCCATTCCATATTCCGCAACCAGATTGGCATTTCGGTTGGCAACATCAAGCATGCTTATCCATGAAACTGCAAAAGTCCCGTTTTCAATAGCAATCCGGCAGGCCTTCCTGAATAATGTTTCTTTATCTCTGCTATGTACAATAATATGTTTGAGCTCACTTATAAACAAATATAGCCGGTTGGCTTTTACCAGTTTTTCTTCAATTTGCTTTAAATCTGTAATATCCTCTACTGTCCCGAATAAGCTAATACAATTATCATCTTTATTAATTTCAAAATGGGCAATTGAATGTATATGCCTCACAATACCATCTTTTCTAATAATACGGTTAGTAAAACTTTTATCGCATTGATTAGCTTCCACTTCCTTCATCACATTCATTACAAGTTCCAGGTCATCCGGATGAATATAGGTCAACCATTCTGCCTGGCTATGTATATTATTTTCAGGCGAAAGTCCGAAAATTTCGTATGTCTCTTCCGACCATATTAAGGATCCTGTTGAAATATTCAACTCCCAGTTGCCCAAATGAGCAATTGCCTGGGCTTGCTTAAGCCGTAACTCACTACGTTTTAGTTTCTCCTCAGATGTCTTAAAGTCTGTGATGTCATGGGATACAGCAAATAAACCTGTTGGTTTACCTTCGTTATTAAATTCAGGTACGCCCCTGGTATGTAAATACCTTATACTGCCATCTTTTCTGATTATCCGGTGGAAAAAACCATCATTGCTTTGTTTTGTGCCTGATTCCCTTGTTATTTTCTTTACATATTCCAGGTCCTGCGGATGAATTAAGGAATACCATGATTCCTTGGTATGCACATTATCTTCAGGCGCTAACCCATATATTTTACATAATTCATTTGACCATACCGCAATCCCTGTTGAAAAATCAAATTCACTGCTTCCAAATTGCGCAATTTCCTGGGCATATAATAGCCGGGAGTTTCTTGAATTTAATTTATCCTCAGTTTCAATTAATAACTTTTGAACTTGTTTGATTTCAGTAATATCTGTAGAAATACCACATAATCCATTAATTTGCCCTTGCTCGTCATATAATGGATATTTCACTTCAAAAAATACTATTCTTTTTCCTTCCCAGAATACATCAACCTCATTTCTTAAAGTTAAACCCTGCTCCATAACCTGGCTGTCAATTTCCCATATATGACTTAATGCCGGTTCCGGGAAAAATTCATGATCATCCCTGCCAAATACATATTCTTTTTGCCGGTTAAACATACCAAGCACCATTTGGTTTGCATAAGCATATTCATGATTTTTATTTTTTATATAGATATAAGTAGGCAGCTTATCCATAATTTCAGAAAAACGAAGCGCCTCCTGGAAAGACTTCTTATAATTTTCTTCGCTTTTTTTCAAGGCAAATTCCGCTTCTTTTCGTAATCTTTCTTTTTCAAAAACATCTAAAGCATAAGAAATATCATTGCAGGCTTTTTCAATCAGTGAAATAACTTCACTATTAAATTGATTAACTTCTGTAGAAGTAAGGTGAAATGTAGCAATTACATTTCCCAGTTTTTTAATCGGGGAAATTAATAACGAACGGGATTGGCTTGCATCAATATATGGCCTCCATTTATCAAAATGGGAATCAAATTCAACATCATTACTAAAAAAGCAGTTTCCGGTACTTATAACATTTCCCAAAAACCCATTTTTTTCGTAAGCATAGTCAGCATAAAGATTTAAATCTTCCGCAGACAATCCATATTGGCCGGCAAGATTTAATTTGTTATTGGGCCTATCCACCTTACCAATCCATGCCACATTATATTTTCCATATTCTACAGCAACGCGGCAAGCTTCATTAAGGAGGGATTGCTCATCATTACTATGGACAATTGCGCGATTAAGCCCACTAATAAATGTTTTAATACGGTTAACAGCAATGAGGTTATTTTCAGTCTGTTTAAGTTCTGTAACATCCTGCGATATGGAGAATAATTTGACGCTTTTACCAGGTTCATTAAATTCATAAATCCAGCGGGTATGCAAATATCTCAAAGCGCCATCCTTCCTGATAATGCGGCAGAAAAAATCAATATTTGTCATTGTGTCATCCGATTCCGCGGCAATCTTTTTTACATAATCCACGTCATCAGGATGAATGAACGCAAAGAATGACTCATAAGATTGTATATATGCCTCTTCTGAGATTCCAAAAAGGGTGCATAATCCTTCAGACCAAATAGCGTTACCTGTTGATAAATTCACTTCACAACTTCCAAAATGCACTATACTCTGTGCCTGTAAAAGACGAAATTCCCTCGCTTTTAGTTTTTCTTCAGCTTTTTTGCGTTGCCTGTCCTTCTCGAAGTTTTCTGCCGTGAAAGAAATATCTCTGCAGGCTTCTTCTATCAGGGCTATTCTTTCAGCATCAAATGAATCTGCTTCTGAAGTGCTTAAGCTGAATAATGCAGTTATATTGCCATAAATTTTAACAGGCAATGTAATACAGGAAACCCATTGATTGGAGGTGCAAAATTTCGTCCATCTTTCCAACCCGGATTCTTTGGTTACACAGTTACTTACTACGTATTTGCCGGTAGAAATAACAATATCTGCCGGCCCGTTTATTTCAAAATAAACATTGTCGAAAAAGCGTATGTCTTTACGATTTATTCCGGATTGTGCAAGCAGATGAATTCTATCACCATCAATCTTACTGACCCATGCAGCTTTATATTTTCCGAATTCCACTGCAATGCGGCAAGATTCATTATACAGGTTTTGTTCACTGTCTGAATAAACTATTGCCTTGTTGACCTGGCTAATGAATTCATACAAGCCGCTGATATACTGAATTTTATTTACAGCAATCTTATTTTCTGTACAATCACGGAAATTTGTTACTAAACCATTTACTGCAGGGTCATTCAGCAAATTAGTTACAGTAGCGTCTATCCATCGCCAGGAGCCATCCTTATGCCTTTTTCGCCCCTTATATCCTCTTATTGGTACACCGGGACTTGCTAAAATTTTTTCTAAATATTCTTTGCCAGGCCTGATATCATCAGGATGCAATATGGAATTGAGATCCATATGCATAAATTCTTTTTCTGTATAACCTAACATTTTTTCTATAGATGGAGAAACATATAGAATTTCCCCATTAGCCGACTGAATAGCCACTGCATCAGCACTGTTTTCTATCAACGCACGAAACCGGTGTTCGCTGGTTTCAGTTTTCTTATCTGCTATTTTCTTTTCAGTAATGTCATCTAGTGTTATGAGCAAATGTTTAAAATTATTATGCTCATCTTTCGTACAGGAACAATCAATCAGCGCAAAAAATCCACATCCACCCTCTTTAATGAATTCACATTCAATTTGTTTTGTTTCACCTGATTCAACAACAAGGTTCCTGAACCGGTAAAAATCATCCTGGAATCTGGCATTTAAAAATATTGAAAGCGGCTTATTTATTATTTTATTTTTATGGGTTGAAAGCTGTTCGCATCCCATTTCATTTACATCAATAACAACCCCGTTCTTGTCTAAAATAAAATAACCTACAGGGGCATAATTGAAAAGATGAGAATATTCATCCAGTAATTTGATATGCTTCGATTGTATTGAAAGCAATTCCTGATTTTGCATTTCAAGCTCTTCCTTATAAACACCCAATTCACTGAAATTTTCGAGGCCATTTAATTCTAACTGTTTTTTCCATTCAGTAAACAATTTTTCTTCCGCATTGCTACGTAA
>CAISOH010000428.1 GCA_903887005.1 uncultured Bacteroidota bacterium
CTGCCATTGACGAAAAAATAGAAGCAGAAAAGAAGATATTAGTGCAATATGAAGTCCTAAAAAGATATTTATTGCAAAATTTGTTTATCTAAATGACGTGGGAGTATTAATCCTCAATTAAAGGGCTTAATGAGAAGCTGCTTACACAAAAAATACGGTTTAAGGATGAAGAGGGAAACGATTTTCCTGATTGGGAAGTGAAAAGATTAGGAGAAATAGCATCAAAAAAATCGTCTAATATTTCAGCAAATAGAATTGAAGATAATTTTGGAGAATTTATTATTTATGGTGCATCCGGTATATTAAAACAAGTTGACTTTTATGAAGAAGAAAATGACTACGTAAGTATAATTAAAGATGGTGCGGGAGTAGGAAGGTTATCTTATTGTAATGGAAAATCTTCGGTTTTAGGCACTATGGAAATTATTAAACCGAAAGAAGCACTACACACTTATTTTTTGTATTGCATACTTTGTGGCATCGACTTCGTAAAGTATATAACTGGCAGTACAATTCCGCATATATATTTTAAAGATTACTCAAACGAATTATGCAGCATCCCAGGCATAAAGGAACAAACCAAAATCGCCAATCATTTGTCTGCCATTAACGCAAAAATTGAAACTGAACGGGGAATTTTTAAAAATTATCAGCATCAAAAAAAATACCTTTTAGCAAGTCTTTTTATATAAACAAGTTCATTAAAAAATATCTTTTTAGGGCTTCATATTGCACTAATATCTTCTTTTCAGTTTCAATTTTCTCATCAATGCAGGTGAGGGAATTGGCAATTTTGCTTTGTTCTTCCGAGCAAGGTAAAGGAATTTCTATTTTTGAATATTTGCTAATCCAATGTCTTTCATGCCCCCCAATTGTATAATCAATTGATTTCATGGCTTCAAAAACATAATAAATATTTACTCCTTTTTTAGGGAGCAGTATTTTCATGGCTGAGGATTTCGCTTTGAACGGGAAATCTACAAATTTTATCGCCGTTGTAAAGTCGTCAAATATAATTACAGGTAAGTTCTCAGAAAATATACCGTGTGTCTCGTTAGAATAACCCAGAATAAATGTCTTGCCCGCAGTTAAAACAGGTATAACATAACTATCATCATATTCAGTACTATTTACTAAATATTTTGTTGGTTGCTCGTAGTACAATACCTCTCCCAATTCTTGCTCCTCCCACTCAGGAAAATTACCACTATTTTCATCTTTAAAGCGCATTTTTTGTGTGAGCAACTTCTCATTAAGCCCTTTAATTGAGGATTAATACTCCCACGTCATTTAGATAAACAAATTTTGCAATAAATATCTTTTTAGGACTTCATATTGCACTAATATCTTCTTTTCTGCTTCTATTTTTTCGTCAATGGCAGATAATAAATTGGCGATTTTGGTTTGTTCTTCGACAGAGGGAATTGCGATTTCAATTGATCTTATATCTGAGCCACTTATGGCTGTGAAGGTACTACCTTGTTCTAATCGCACCCATTTAGGTTCATAATCTAAAAGGTACTGATACAGAAACTCAATTGTGCTTTTAGAGTTATTTTTTATTGAACATACACCCCTCCCAATACAAGCCTTGTGATAGGACTTTGCGGTTGCGCCAACGGGAGCCCGAACCGTCAAAATAATGTCTCCGATTTCACAAATTTTTGTTGGGTCACTTGTATAATTTCTCGGATTCGATTTTCTGTTTGTTATATCTGCATTTCCCTGTATTAAAGGCATCCCAACTCCTTCAGTATTGTATGAGTTTGATTCTGGAGATTGCCCCATAGTGATTTCGGCCACGTCACCCAAAGTTTTTCCTTCCCATTCCGCAAACTCCCCACCATCATCATCTCTAAACCGCATTTTTTGCGTAAACACTTTCACCCTTAGACCTTGCATTAAGGTTTCCAGTTGCTCAATTATTTTGTTTTGGGTCTCAATGCGTTGATCAATCAAGGCTAAAAAACGGGCAATTTTGTCCTGTTCGCCCTTTCGAGGGAAATCAAGTTCTATACTTTTTATACTTTCAAAATTCAATCCTTCTCGTCCGCTTCCAGTTTGCAAACTCAAAAAAATGCTTTGACCCTTGCTTGAAGAAAGTACGGGTTGGATGAATCTTGGATTGTATCCATCTTTTAGCCTTATTATGCAAACATGTTGGTTGACGTTACCAGTTTCAAAGTCAGGCGGCACCACACAACTTCTGCCAAGTGAGGCTCCGGTAATATTTAAAAGGATGTCATTGGCTCTAACAACGCTATTTTTCATACTGTTGTTTACTTCGTCTGAAATAAAGACAGTATTATTAAGCTCCAATTTGTCCCTGTTAACGTTCTGGCTTCTAATAAAAACGACCCCTTCGGTAGTATATGTTGACTCCCCACCCAATGGCGTTTTTCCACTGTTTATTTTTTCCGATGCTTTTTCCAGATTCATTTTAGTCCATTCCCCCTCAAACCCCGGAAATCTCAAATTAGGAACATTACTTATTTTTTGTTTTTTGGTTGCCATCTCGATTATTTTTTTTCTCAGCCGTGAACATTAAGGATTGTATAGAAATCAAAAAACTAACCCTAATTCTTTAAAATATACATCAATCTCTTTATCCAGTCCGGCACGTTTGGCTTCCAGTTGCTTTATTTCACGCATTACAGCCGCTATGTCAATTGCCTCTTCTTCTTCAAACGTATCTACATACCGTGGAATGTTTAGGTTATAATCGTTATCTGCTACTTCCTTTAATAAAGCACGGTGACTGTATTTTTCTATTTCTTTCCTTGTCCTGTAGGTATCAATGATTTTGTCGATGTGCTGTTCTCTCAGGACATTTTGTGTTTTCACTTTATCAAAATCATTGCTGGCATCAATAAACAAAATATCGTCAGGATTTTCACGACATTTTTTGAATACCAGGATACAAGTGGGAATACTGGTTCCGTAGAAAATATTAGCTGGTAAGCCAATCACGGCATCCAGAAAATTCTTGTTCTCAATTAGGTACTTACGGATGTGAAGCTCTGCTGCACCTCTGAATAAAACCCCATGCGGTAGCACCACTGCCATACAACCATTTTCGGCTAAATGGTGTACCATATGCTGCACGAATGCAAAATCAGCTTTGCTTGAAGGAGCCAGTCTGCCGTATTGACTGAATCGGTCATCACTTGTAAATAGAGGATTAGCGCTCCACTCAGCAGAGAAGGGAGGGTTAGCTACAATCGCTTCAAATTGTTTATCTATATGCTGTGGATGTTCCA